>JALWNR010000652.1 GCA_027083715.1 Bacteroidales bacterium | reverse complement strand
TAAAATTGAATTTATAAATAAATACTTGCGAAAATAATTGGTTATTGAATATTGTATATTTAATGTTTATCAAATTAATGGTAAAACTTTATATTTATTGATTTACCCACTAACTTTGCAGTAGTACCTTTAAATTGTAATAGTATTCAGTGGGAGTTTAATCTTGAACTAACCATTCTTTAGCCATTTCAATATCGGTAAAAGGTTTTGCCCCAATATTTGATACCCGATTAATGGCATCTAAGAGTATTTTTTTTACGCCGGTTATTCCAACATATGCACTTTTTTTTAAATAAGGCTTTTGCAATTTGGAAGAACGTTTTATTTCCGGTAGGATTGCGGAAGTGGCAAATTGTCCACGAACATCATTAATTTTTAATAAATCGTTTCTCTGGCTTGAAAGAACCACTTCGTCCACAATTTTTATTAGGCGAATTACATCATCGTCATATAAATTGCGATAATCGCAGTATAAAAGTTGTTTTCCTTTATATTCAATCCATTCAACTCTATCGTGTAACATTTTTTATCCTCTTTGTATTGCAAATATAGAATTTTTTCTGATTAAATTTTATTTTTTTTCACAAAACTTATAGATATATGGATATTTGAATTTCACCTGCTCATAAACATTTGGTCAATTTATTGCATCTGAATATTTATGTGTAATTTCGTATTAATTTGTTAAATGTTAAAACATAAATAGTGTCAAAAATTACACTAATCATTTTAAAATAAAAAAATTATGGAATACAGAATTGAAAAAGACACCATGGGCGAAGTAAAAGTACCCGCCGACAAATATTGGGGTGCACAAACTCAACGTTCATTACAAAATTTTAAAATTGGCGAACCGGCTTCAATGCCTAAAGAAATTATTCATGCTTTCGGATATTTGAAAAAGGCAGCTGCACATGCTAATTTTGAACTTGGAGTACTTTCTGAGGAAAAGAAAAACTTGATTTCGCAAGTATGTGATGAAATAATTGAAGGCAAACTTGACGATCAATTTCCATTGGTTATATGGCAAACCGGTTCGGGAACACAATCAAATATGAATGTAAACGAAGTGGTTTCAAACCGTGCTCATGTTTTAAGTGGGGGTAAACTTGGCGAAGGTGAAAAATTGATTCACCCCAACGATGATGTGAATAAATCACAGTCGTCAAACGATACTTTCCCAACAGCTATGCATATTGCAGCTTATCGTATGCTTATGGATACTACTTTCCCCGGAGTAGAACTTTTAAAAGAAACCTTAGACAAAAAGTCAAAAGACTTTATGAAAATTGTAAAAATCGGGCGTACACACTGGATGGATGCAACACCGTTAACTTTAGGTCAAGAATTTTCAGGATATGTATCGCAACTTGATCATGGATTGCGTGCCATGAAAAATACTTTGGCTCATTTATCAGAACTAGCTTTGGGAGGAACCGCTGTTGGTACAGGAATTAATACACCTAAAGGTTATGCCGAACTGGTAGCTGAAAAAATTGCTGAATTTACCGGATTACCTTTTGTAAGCGGTGAAAATAAATTTGAAGGATTAGCTGCGCATGATGCAATTGTTGAGGCATCAGGAGCATTAAAAACATTAGCTGTCAGCCTGATGAAAATTGCAAATGATATTCGCCTGATGGCTTCCGGTCCACGTTGCGGAATCGGGGAGATTACCATTCCTGCCAATGAGCCGGGCTCGTCTATTATGCCCGGAAAGGTAAATCCTACGCAAATTGAAGCTATGACTATGGTTTGTGCACAAGTAATTGGTAATGATGCTGCTATTAATGTAGGCGGAATGAACGGACACTTTGAATTAAATGTGTTTAAACCGGTAATGATTTATAACTTCTTGCAAGCTGCACGTTTATTGGGGGATGCTTGTGTATCGTTTACCAATAACATGGCAGTGGGTATTGAGCCAAATCGTGAAGTAATTGAACACTATCTGGAAAACTCATTAATGTTGGTAACAGCTTTAAATACGCATATAGGATATGAAAAAGCTGCTGAAATAGCCAAAAAAGCTTACAAAGAGAACACCAGTTTGCGTAAAGCTGCTATTGAATTAGGATATCTTACTGATGAAGAGTTTACTCAATGGGTTGATCCTAGTAAGATGATTGGTTCATTAGATTAGAAATTAGTTAAAAAAGTTATCTGATGATTATAAATTATGAGTAGGCTCTGAAAATTTCTAACTTGACACTAAGCTTAATCATCAGATAACTTTGTAAAATACAGTAGTTTATATATATCAAATAAAACCAGGCTATTTCCTGTTTTTATCAATATTTTGCGTATAAATGGTAAAAGTAAGGGAGATAATAGTTGTAAAACTTTATTTAAGTGATATTTTTTAATTTTTTCGTACGAATTTAATAGTTTGACCTCTTTGAAAAATGCTTCATCAACAAGATTTTTACTTATAAAAATAAGGTTTTTAATTCCTTGTTCTGTTTTTTTGATAAACTCTAGGTTGTTTTCGTCAAAATCGTGCTGAACAGGATTATCAATATGCTGCACTAAAATTTTATTTTTTTTTAAGCGATAACCAAAAAGTGTATCTTCATGTCCATACCCTCTAAGATGCTCATCAAAAGG
>JALWNR010000651.1 GCA_027083715.1 Bacteroidales bacterium | reverse complement strand
ATCATAAATATCTTACAATTAGTAATTTATCAGATATTTTACAAATTAAACAAATAAGTTTTGTTGATGATTTTGAGTATTTGATACGAACAGGGATTTTGCAAAAAAAAGCTGCCGGTTTGTACCGAATTAATCCGGCAGTATATATACCCATAAGGAAAAAATTAATTGAGAAAGGATTATTGGTAAAATAAAAATTAGTATTTATTGTATTGGTGTATTTGATTATTGGAGCCATAGAGTTATTTGTTGTGATGTAATATTTTCGATAAGGAATAAGAGGAATTAACAGGTTGTAGTCAGTAGTCGCCATTAATTGAGGTCGGACATGTTTCAATAATTTAAGCGAGTTCTATTCAATAAACCAATATACCATTTTATACAGTAAACAGTAAGCAATGCTATAAAATATCAAACCATGAATTTCTTAACACATAACATATTGTCAGTCATAGTGTTGGTGATTTTTTTATTTTTTATGTTTCGTTTGGCACAAATGCTTGTGGCAAGACTAATTAACAATAAAAATTTTAAAAATCATCTAATTAAACTATTGTTTTTTATTGAATTGATTGTATGGTTTATTTTAATGTATCACATAGCCGAAGACTTTAAACTTGAAAAACCCATCCTGTCATTAATTTCTGCCGGTTTGTTAATTTTAATAGTACTTTGGGCATTTTTATACGTATTAAAAGATTATTTTGCAGGTTTATATTTTAAGATTTTTGAAGATTATCATTTGAATAACCGCATAAGTTTTGATAATATAAGTGGAAGTATTAGTGCTTTTGAAAGCCGTTACTTAGTTTTGCAAACTTCGGAGGGGTATTTAAAAATACCTTACAGCAGCTTATTTGGTGTAAAAATAAGTCAATTGCCTGAAAAAAATCAGGAGGAATTAAGCATTTTTTTAAGTATAAAAAAAGCCGACATCAACGAAGATTATATTGAGAACCTACGAAAAAAAATACTTTTAATGCCTTGGATAAATTTGAAATATAAACCTGAAATTACTGTTTTGGACAAGGAGAACGAAAATATACGCATAAAACTGGTTTTATTGGATGCAAAGTTTAAGAAAAGTGTAGAAGAATACTTGAGTTAAAAGTTTATAAAGTTGTACGGCTTTAGCCTTCTCAAAAGTAAAGCTAAGTGCCAATTGGGATGAAATATTGTTAATCACGCATGCAGCCGTAGGCAAAATGCATGGAATTTATTTTTCCACGGGCTGACAGATTGCTATAACGCACCAGCAATTAGAAACCAATAATAATTTACCCATTTAACCGTTTAACTAATCTTCAAAAACCAAAATAGTTCCTTTTGTACCTTTTCCTTCGTTTGAAATAAATAATTTTTTCCCGTCCGGGCTAAAACAAATCCCTTCGGGTTGTCTGAAAATACGATTATTTAACCGTTTATGTTCTAAATAATTACCATATTTATCGATAATTACTAGTAATTTACCTGCAGATGCAAGAATATATACATTACCGGTTACAGGATGAACAGCAATAGCTGAAGGCTTAAAATCATCTGTTTGACTTAGTTTTTCATACTCCTTTTTTTCCAATAAATATTTTGGTTTTATGTCTGGTTTCATATTTTGTCTGTTTACTTTGTAAACAGCGCGGTATTTTTTTAGTTCGGGCAGGTTTAAATCTTTTTGAATATCGTTAGGCAGTTCGGCTCTTCCTTTGCAAGCAATGAGTAGTTCATCTGTTTTGGTATTGTAAGCTAAACCTTCGCAATTGTTTTTGGCACCAAAGCCTAAATCAAATTTTTTAATTTCGGGCGATTTTTCCGTGAAATTTACCACACGAATTATTTTTCCGTTGCTCTTCATCATATAAGCCGTATCACCTAAGGTTTCAATGCCTTCATAATCACCTTTCCCTTCCACTTTTATTTTTTTTGCCACTTCTTCTGTATCAAAATCAATCAAATAGATAATTCCGTTTTCATCTTGCAAACACGCCAACAAATTATCTTTATAATAGCTTAAAGCAGATATTTCACGTAGTTCTGCTGGTAATTTTATAGTTTTTGCAGCTTTACTTAAATCAAAAGGAATTATGCTTTGCTTGCTTGCTTCATTTTGCCTTGCATTGCTTTGTCCGTTTCCACAAGAAATGAAAAAAATACTATTTCCATATAGAAAAATGATACATATTAAAAACAAAGTGTTCTTCATGTTTTTATTTTTTAAATTATTTAATGATTAGATGTACTATCCACCTGTTGAAACGTTTATTTTTTAATATTCCCACACAGATAATCCTTCCGGTTAACGTTTTTTTTTATTTATAATGCGAATTAATTTTGAATTGCGATGCATGTATATCATGTATTTGAATCATCATTATTTCATGCATTGCTAATATTATTATTGTTTCCTTACCCCGAAATTCGTATTTATAGATATTTCATTATTTTGGATTTTAAAATAAAGGTATTGATTAGTTTGTTATAATGAAAAGATTTGACAAGAAATATATCCGAAACAACTAAATTTTTATGTTATCTTTATATCATTCATTTAAAACTGCCCCAAAACATATTTTATATGTAGTATTTGCAAAACATTATCTTGCAGATAAATATATAGA
>JALWNR010000650.1 GCA_027083715.1 Bacteroidales bacterium | reverse complement strand
AGATAGAACGGTAATTGTTCGTGCTCCTGAAAATTTATCAGAAGCAAAAATTGAAGAAATTGTTCAGTCTAAAATTAATTGGATAAAAGACAAAATCAATCATCCACAAAAATATCCGGTAGATTATAAACCAAAAGAATTTGTTTCGGGAGAGACATTGCTTTATTTAGGTAGAAATTATCAGCTTTTAGTGGTTGATGAAGTATTTGATGGTATCAGATTTAATCAAGGTTTTACTATATCAAAATCTAATCAAGAAAAAGCCAATCAGCTATTTAAGGAATGGTATTTAAAAAAAGCATTAGAAAAAATAGAACCTTTAGCTAAAAAATATGCTTTAAATTTAGGTGTAAAATATAATGAATGTAAAACTTCTGAAATGAAATACCGTTGGGCTTCTTGCACACCTAATAACAATATTCTTTTTAATTGGAGAATAATTAAAGCACCAATGTATGTATTAGAATATTTAGTAGTTCACGAACTTGCACATTTGCTCGAACCCAATCACACGCCTAAATTTTGGAATATAGTGTCTATACAAATCCCTAACTATGAAAAGGCGAAAAAATGGTTACGTGAAAAAGGTCAATTATTGGAAATTGACTTTTAAGGATAATAGTATCACTTCTATTTATCCTATCATTTATCCTATCATTTATCCTATCATTTATAGTATCACCCAGTTGCCTGACTTTTTAGAACCTTCTCTTGCAATTATTTTATTGTCAGTCAGTTTCTTCAAATATCTGTTGATACTCGGCTCAGATATTTTGATGACTTCTGCCATTTTAGCCGCACTTATCCGGCTGTTTTTTTCTATTAATTTTAATAGCTCAACGGCAATTTTTCCAAATTCATTTTCAATTGCTTCATAATCATTAGCCGGCTTCTTATTTTCTACATAGTCTTTTTTTATAAACTGTACCTGAAATTGCAAGCCTTTTTCAAACCATCGAAATTCTATTTCGGGATAAGTTTTCAGTTCATCGGCAATTAATTGCAAACCGTTTCCCCATTGGTCAATAATACCCATTTGTTTAAAAACCGGTGCAATGACTTTGTTTCGTATATCCGATTGACGTGTTTCCATTTCTGAAAAATCAATGGATGGCAGCAAAAGTCCCGGACTGGTAATTTCAATCATATCATCATAAATGGCAATTTTAATATCTTTACCGGATAATGAATAATCACGATGCACAATAGCATTACGAACTGCTTCTCTAACGGCTGCTACCGGATATTCCCAGCGACTTTCGGTATAAACGCCTTTAACTGTTGCCCCTTTGTTTATATGCCTTAATATAAATTCATAAGCTTGGTCTGCCTGCAAAGCAATATTGGTGTCAATAGTTTTTTGGTCAATAAAAATTTCAGAACTTGTTCCTTTAAAACGTGCACACTCGATTTTTGCATAATGAAACTGAAATTTACGTAATTCATGGTCAGAGAATAACACCAGAGCATTTGTTGGTTTCAGCTCATTATTGTATTGCTGTACTAAATGCAATTTTTTTAGTGTATTTTCCGATAATTTTTCACCTGTTTTTTCTTCATAAAAATTTGTAAATGAACGAATATCCAGTTCAGATAAGGAAATATCAAAATTTATCTCTGCATCAAACGAAATATTGCGTCTTTGTCGTTCCAACTCAGCAATAATTTCATCACTTGCCAAACGGTTTGATGAACCTACCCTGATATAAGTACCTTTGAGTTTCCCTTTCGATTTAAGGTAATAAGGCATATTATTACCTTTATAAATTTTTACACGTAAAAGATATTTATTGTCAATATTTATTACTGATATTTCAGGAATAATAATAGGATAACAGTGGTCAAAAATCAGATTGTTAAGTTTTTCTTCCGTTACTATTAAATCATCTTCCGGTAAACCGACAATTTTGCGAGGTTCGTCTTGTACGCCAATAAACAATTCGCCCCCTGCATCGTTGGCAAAAGCAACAATTGTTTTGGCTAAATCGGCAACTTTGGGAATTTTTTCTTTAAATTCTATGCGTCTGCCTTCCGGCTGTTTTATGATTTCTTTAATATTCATTATTCAAAACTACTAAATATTATTTATTTTACCTTATTCTTTTAATTTCTTCAATATTCAATCCAAAAGATTGAGCTATGACATCCGGTGCTGTACCTAAATTTAATAAGTTCCGGATGATTTCTTTAATCCCGTATTTAGGTTTCAATTCTTCCCATGCATTAAAAAACTCCTCACTCACATCTATTTCATCTAAGCGATAATATTTTGTAAAAGTATCAAAACTTTTATGTCCGGTAATTTTCATGATGTCAAGTGGTTTCATACCACGTTGATAGCTCAATGTAACAAAGGTTCGTCTGCCTGTATGCGTAGATAACAATTCATACTTTTTCTTTACAATTTCTTCTTTACGCATACCCCAAATTTTCAAAATAGTATATTCATTATTCAAACCTGCTAATTTGCCTAATTCTTTTAAATAGGCATTCATTTTCTGGTTGCTTTTTACAGGTAAAGGCAAACCTTGTTTAAAATATTTGTTTAATAAAACCTCAGCTTCTTTTCTTAATGGTATTTTTACTATATTGGTTGTTTTCTGTGTATATATA
>JALWNR010000649.1 GCA_027083715.1 Bacteroidales bacterium | reverse complement strand
ACGACAAGGAAAATATCCGACAGTTAAATTTGACTTTTTAGGATATTCATTTCAGCCACGCATGGCAAAGTCAAAGAAAAGCAAAGGATTATTTTTAGGCTTTGATTGTGCAATAAGCATAAGTTCACGCAAACGAATAGCAGATAAATTAGGAGAATTACAAGTAGAAAAATTGAGTTTTAAAAGTATAGTTGGAATAGCACAGTATCTCGTATGTTTGTAAAAATCTTTATTAAGCTAAAGTTTTATCTTTGATGATTAAATAATAGGGGCAAATTAGGAGCAAGAGTATTACCAAGACAACAGCTATTTGTATGTCCGGGAACAGATTATCATCCTATTTTGTTTCTTTCTTTGAGTCAGAACAGTATTGAGAAACTATGCTATATGCATAGATTTCGTATCAACTGCGAGGAAAGACTGTGAGAAAAATCCTTATTATTTATTAATCTAAAACAAAGGTAATGAATAAGAAAAAGGTAACAAAACAAATTGTAGCAACCGATATCGGGATGGAAAATTTTTATGCTTGTTATAAAATTCAGTATGATGATAAAAGTGTTGTTATAAAAGGTACTAAGTCTTTTGGTAACAACCTTTCAGGCATTAATGAGTTTTATTTATGGTGTAAAAAACGAAATAAAACACCAGAAGTGGAACCAATATTTGTAATGGAGGCAACGGGTGTTTATTATGAAGAATTGGCCTATTTTCTATATCATAAAAAAGAAAAAGTAAGCGTTCAGTTAGCTCAAAAAATAAAATATTTTGCAAAGAGTTGTAATTTAAAAACCAAGACCGACAAGGTAGATGCAAAAATGATTGCTGAATTTGGGATAGAAAAAAATTTAACGGAAACAGATTTATGGACACCACCAAGCAAAGATTTTAAAATGATACGGGATTTGGCACGTGAACATACAAGCCTGAAAAAAGCACAAACAGTATCAAAATCACAACTTCATGCACTTAAACATGCTCATTCGTCTTACGATAATGTTATTAAGCTTAAAGAACAACAGATTGATTTTTATGAAAAGCAAATAAAAAGAGTAGAAAAAGAAATTAACACTTTGGTAAAGTCAGACATAAGTCTTTATTCAAGAATTAAAAAAATTGAAACAATAAAAGGACTTGGATTTATCTCTATAATAAAGGTATTGACAGAAACAAATGGTTTTTTGTTATTTAAAAGTATTCGCCAGTTAGTAAGTTATGCAGGCTTAGATGTTATTGAAAAAGAATCCGGTAAATATAAAGGAAAAACAAAAATATCTAAGAAAGGGAATGCCAGGATAAGATCTGCTTTATATATGCCAGCAATGTCTGCTGTTCAACATAATAGAACATTAAAAGTATTTTACAACAGGATAAATGAAGGTAGGACAATAAAAAAACAAGGACTTATTGCAGTAATGAGAAAACTATTAATTTTAATATATACATTATGGAAAAAAGAGGAGGAGTACGTTGAAAATTATCAAATGACTTAATTCTCTCCGGGTAATGATGAAGACTAAGCCTTCTTTCTGCTCTTTTGCGAAGCAAAAGAAAAAGGCGGAGAAAAGAATCTCCGCCGGTAGATAGACTCCGGTTCAACGAATCGACTGAAGCCTTCTTTCTGCTCGGCTAAGATAAAAAAAGAAAAATTAATAAAAAAATCACAAAATAAATTTGGATTTTATCACAGTATCTGTTCCGATTTATCGGAATGTGTGAAGAGAATTTCAAGCGACACCCAACCTTTAGCCTCATGAGCCGAAGGCGAATAAATTTGGGTGAATAAATTTTGTTGAAATATTCATATAAAGGACTATCAATCAATTTATTATTCTGAAAATATGATAAAATCGGTGAACTGCGAAGCACCTCACCGAAGGTAATAATTCGGGTTAAGCCTGTCCCAATGCATTTTTTATTCTTTCATGTACTTCTTCCAACAACTCTTCATCCAACTTATTTTCTCTACTAACAGACGGTAAAACAGTATATTTCAAATGCAGTCCTATATTTAAAGGAAAAGAACCCCATTTATGCAGTTTGTAATTTCCATCTACAACAAAGGGAACAATAACAGCCGAAGGAGCCTTTTTTAATAAAATTTTAAAACCTCCACTTTTAAAAGGCTTTAATTTACCATCCTTACTTCGAGTACCTTCAGGATAAATACAAGCAGAATATTTATTTTCCTCAATATATTTGCCCAATTTGGCTATTTCGCTGATTGATTGTTTGTTATCTTTTCTATCAATCAATACCGAGCCGCCCTTTTGCAAATTATAGGAAATTCCGGGAATACCTTTACCCAATGATTTTTTTGAAATAAATTTAATATGATTATTTTTAAAAGCCACATAAGCCGGCGAAATATCGTACATACTCTGATGATTCCCGACAACAATTAAAGGTTTACCTTCTGGAATATTTTCCAATCCGTAAAACGAAGGACGACAGAATAATGAATATAAATTCATTACCAAAAACCAATTCATTATATCCACCACCTTTTTATGTGCAGAGTACCCAAACACATTATGTGCAATAACTTGCAGAAGATGGAAAATACTTAAAATAATACCAAAATTCAGGTAATAAATAACGGTTAAAATATAAGCTATAA
>JALWNR010000648.1 GCA_027083715.1 Bacteroidales bacterium | reverse complement strand
TTTTTGTTAATTAACAGATATATTTCTAAGATTGTAACTAAAATTGCACTTCTATAAAGTTTAAATCCTAGATTATGAGCTAATCTATTAATTATCAGTAATTTAAATTAGCTATTAATGTCATCTTTAAGTAACTGATAATCAATAAATTATAAAAATGTTATAAAAAATTTATTATGGAAAATAAGGATGAACATTTAAGCAAGGAATATATTTTTACCACAAAACGTAAAATTTCTATTTTCTCAATTTTAATCAATATATTTCTGTCGGGAATAAAAATTGCCGGTGGAATAATATCAGGAAGTATTGCATTAACTGCGGATGGTATCCATTCACTTTCCGATTTAGCTTCTTCGCTAAGTGTTTTTGTCGGAATAAGTATTTCCAATAAAAAATCAAAAATCTTCCCGTTTGGATTATATAAAGTAGAAAATCTGGTTGCAATGGTCAGTGCTTTTGCCATTTTTTTTGCCGGTTACGAAATTGCGAAAGATGTCTTTTTTGGCGAATCAAGAGAAATTACGAATTTACTGGTTGCACTAGGTGTTATTAGCATTACAGTACTTACCACCTTTCTTTATTCGCGCTACGAAAAAAAAATGGGAATAAAGCTTAATTCTCCTAGTTTAATAGCTGATGCTGAACATATAAAAGTTGATTTTTATACAGCAATGGTAGTTTTAGCAGGAATTTTTGCTCAATATTTTGGTTTTGAAATTGGTGAAAAGATAGCAGTTTTAGTAGTAGTTGTATTTATTTTTCATAGTGGTTTTGATATACTAAAGGAGGCTATTAAAGTCCTTTTAGATGCTTCAATTGATAATGATACAATACAAAAAATAAAAAATATATTAGAAGATGAAGAAATGATCGTGAAAACAAATATAATAACTGGCAGAAATTCAGGCAGTTATAAATTTGTACAGTTAGACTTACTTTTATCAACCAATTTACTTTCAGAGGCACATCAATATGTACATCAACTGGAAGAAAAAATAAAAGACGAAATACCTTTTATCGAAAAAGTAGTTATCCATTTTGGTAAAGATGAACGAGATGAAAAGATTGCTGTTTTACTAAATTCAGAAGGCTTAATTTGCAAGCATTTTGGTAATTGCGATAAAATTATGTTGATTAGTAAGAACAGAGAAAAAGAAATGATTGATAATCCATATAAAAATAAAGAAAAAAAGAAAGGTATTTTATTAACAGAGTTTTTAAATGAACAGGGTGTAACAAAGCTTATATTAAAAAATAAAATTGAACAAAAACCGGTAATTTATGCACTAAAAAACTTTGGAATTCAGTGTGAAATTACTGATAAAGATAAATTAGAAGAGATTTTATGAAAAATATGCCTGTATTACTTTTTTCTATGTTATACCAATTCAAATGCAGATTATGGAAAAAATAAATATCAATGAAAAACTTAATCTTTTTTCAGAACATTGGAGTCCTAAAATTGTAGGAGCATTAAACGGGCAACATGTAAAATTAGCAAAATTTCAAGGTGAATTTGTTTGGCATAAACACGAGCATGAGGATGAACTTTTTTATGTTTTGGATGGTGAATTTAATATGGAGTTTCGGGATCAAACCATCAATCTTAAAACAGGGGAGTTTATTATTGTACCTAAAAACACAGAGCACAGACCTGTTGCACCGAAAGAGGTATCGGTTTTGTTATTTGAACCTGCATCAACACTTAATACTGGCAACAAAAAAGATGATACGTTTACCAAAGAAAAACAGGAATGGATTTAAATTTCAATTAACTCAAAATCCACATCTGTCATTTCATAAAATTCTTCTCCAAGCGCAAGCATATCTTCGTCTATTTCTTGATAGTACCAATTAATTTTCACATCATATTTTTTAGACATTTTATCTAATATGGTGATTATCTGCGAAATATATCTTGCCGAAGCAGTATTAAAATACTCCAATTTAAAAGAAAAGTCTGTTTTTTTATTAGGTTTACGTTTGTAATTTTCCAACCAGTCAATCACCGGACGATAAAAATCATTAGCATCTTCCGGTAAGGATTTATTGGATATTTCAAAAATATTATTCTTCGGGTCGAAATGAATTCTTGGGGTATCTTGTGTTGCATCTATTATCAAGGCACTCATTTCATTAGATTTTTTAACGGTTACTTGTAATGTAAAAAACGATAAACTATCATTAATAGACTGAAAGCTAAAAGTTAAATTATTCTTACTCTTTCTTCTTAAATCCAAAAGGCCTAAACCTTCGTTATTTTTTATATCAAAATTTTGTAGTCGTTGATTGTATTTTAATACTAAATCGGTAAAAGTTAAACTATTGGTTTCTTCCAACTTTTCTTTTAAAGCTTCTATTTTAGGATTCTGGATATAATTACCCGAAACTAAGGAAAATTCATCATCGTTTTCGGTAATTAAGAAAATTCCAGGTTTCCAATCTACTTCTTTCGAGTAATTATCAGCATGTTTGGATACATTTTGCAACAATTCAACCATAATATTATAAATTTTTATGGTTATTGTCGATTCTCTTAATTGATTTTCTACAATTGAAAGTAAATTTAACAAAGAGCTTTGATTAAAAGCACCTTTAAAAATCAAAATAACATTATCTTT
>JALWNR010000647.1 GCA_027083715.1 Bacteroidales bacterium | reverse complement strand
GTATTGTACAATATAACTTATTGCAAAATTATTTTACGTAAATTTGAAAAGTCAGATTTATCGAACAGAAATCAACAATTAAATTTAACAATGCAAAAATCAATAGATACTGCAATAATAGGTTTTGGAGCTTCCGGCAGGTATTTTCATGCTCCTTTTTTGCACACACACCCTAATTTTAATTTAAAAAAAGTAGTTGAGCGTCATACCACAGAATCGAAAAAAATCTATCCTTATGTAGAACAAATTACCAATTACAAAAAATTATTAAAAGACCCCGGCATTGAACTTATAGTTATAAGTACACCCAACACTTTGCACTTTGAAATAGCAAAAGCATGTTTAAAAGCCAATAAGCACATTATAATTGAAAAACCCTTTACTCCAACAACAAAACAAGCTGATGAGTTGATAAAACTATCAACTAAATATAAACGAAAAATTTTTGTGTACCATAACCGGCGTTGGGATGGTGATTTTAAAACAATTCAACGCATTGTTGATGAAAATATTTTGGGAGATATTTATGAATTTGAAGCACATTTTGACAGATACCGCCCTAAAGTAGATTTAAAAAAATGGAAAGAAAAGCCTTTGCCGGCAGCCGGAATTGTTTATGATTTAGGTGCACATTTAATCGATCAAGCCTTAGTACTATTTGGTCATCCTACTGCGTTAAAGGCTGATATTCAAACACAAAGAAATAATGCTTTGGTGGATGATTATTTTAAAATCGAATTAAGTTATCCTAATTTAAAAGTAATTTTAACTGCCGGAATGTTGATGAAAAATCATAATTTACGATATATCTTAAAAGGACATAAAGGAACCTTTAAAAAATACGGTATTGACCCTCAGGAAGCTGCTTTAAGAAAAGGTTTAATGCCTGAGGGTAAAAATTGGGGAAAAGAATCAAAAGATTATTGGGGTTTAATGGATGCTGTGATTGACAGAAAACACTGTCTGTGTAATATTGAAACATTAGCAGGCAGCTATATGTTTTTTTATGATAATGTTTATGATGTGCTTGTGAATAATGCTGAAATTATGGTGAAGCCTGAGCAAGCAAGAAATGTAATTAAAATTATTGAATTAGCATTTTTATCATCGAGTGAGAACAAACGAGCAATAAAACTCCTGTAAAATAAAAATTCTCTAACTAAAAATAAGATATAAAACACCTCGAATCATAAATTAATCCGCATAATTCACATTAAGCTATATTTCGGTTCAGAAATGCATTTACAATTAATAAAATATTTACTGATACCAAACCCAAAGGCAACAGACTACGAGATAATGCCCGTAGCTGTATAGCCGTGTGCATAAGCATAAAGAATTTAAATAAAGTGATTTTATAGCTGAGCATAACGCAATATTTAGCTTTTTCTTACAACAACTATTTATTGGGTAAACCAAATTTATCTACCACAAAATCAATATCCTTATCACCTCTCCCACTTAAATTTACCAATATGGATTGTCGCGGATTTTCTTTTGCCAGTTTTAAGGCGTATGCTACTGCATGAGCACTTTCCAAAGCCGGAATAATTCCTTCTAATCGGCTTAATTCATAAAATGCATCAATAGTCTCCTTATCGGTAACATACTTATATTTAACCCTTCCAATATCTTTTAGCATACTGTGTTCAGGACCTACACCGGGATAATCTAAGCCACTGGCAACTGAATACACAGGCGCTGGAGCACCATCTTTATCCTGCAAAAGATAACATTTAAAACCATGAATAACGCCCGGTTTTCCTAATGTCAAAGTAGCAGCATGTTCTCCGGTTTTGTTTATATCACGCCCTGCCGGTTCCACACCCCAAAGTTGTGTTTCTTTATCATCAATAAAACCGGAAAATATACCCATAGCATTGCTTCCGCCACCTACGCATGCTACCACATTATCAGGCAGCTCACCGGTCATCTCATGAAATTGCTCTCTTGCTTCAATACCGACTACCATTTGAAAATCACGTACCATCATCGGAAAAGGATGTGGTCCTACAACCGAACCAATTGCATATAAGGCATTATCCGTATTTGATAAATATGCCTCAAAAGCTGAATCAACAGCTTCTTTTAAGGTTTTAAGCCCATGACCCACCGGTACTACTTTAGCACCTAAAATTTCCATACGTACTACATTGGGATGCTCTTTTTGAATATCCACCTCACCCATATGAATTTCACATTCCAAACCAAAATAAGCAGCTGCGGTTGCCAATGCTACCCCGTGTTGTCCTGCACCTGTTTCTGCAATTAACTTTTTCTTTCCCAAATATTTAGCCAGTAAAGCCTCACCCATACAGTGATTTAATTTATGCGCCCCCGAATGATTTAAATCTTCTCTTTTCAGGTATATTCTGCCACCGTATTTTTCCGACAAACGATTGCTAAAATAAACCGGAGTAGGTCTTCCTTGATAATGTTTGCGAATACTACGTAATTCTGAAATAAATTTATGCGATTTACTGATTGAATAATACGCATTGGTGATTTTTTCCATTTCTTTTTGTAAATCGGGAGGAATAAAAGCACCTCCATATTCAGCAAAATACCCATTTTCATCAGGATATTGTTTAAAATAATTTTCTGTCATATCATATATATTTGAT
>JALWNR010000646.1 GCA_027083715.1 Bacteroidales bacterium | reverse complement strand
GCCTTCGCTCTCTCCGTATAATTGTTTCCACCATTCTGCAATATAATGCAATTTAGGATTATAGTTTACCAATATTTCGGTAGTTTTACCTTTGTTATATAATGCATTTCGCACTGCTGCATATTGCGAGGCTATATTCTGCTCATAATCAAGCTTATCACTTACTTTCTCAAACATATAGCGCGCACCGTTTACCAATTCATCAATATCAAATCCGGCTAACGCTATCGGCAACAAACCCACAGGAGTTAAAACGGAATATCTGCCACCTACATCATCAGGAATTACAAAAGTTTTATAACCCTCGTTATTGGCTAACTGCCGTAATGCTCCTTTTTCTGCATCCGTTATGGCAACAATACGCTTAACGGCATTTTCCTTTCCGTATTTTTTTTCCAACTCATTTTTCAACAATCGAAAAGCAATTGCAGGCTCGGTAGTAGTGCCCGATTTTGAAATTACCGTAATTGCCCAACGCTTATCTTTCAGATAATTAATAAGTTCAAATAAATAATCCTCCCCAATATTATGACCGGCATAAACAATCTCGGCACCTTTTTCATTACCAAAATTCCCCGACAATGCATCAATCACAGCTTTTGCGCCAAGATAAGAACCTCCGATACCTATTACAACTACCACATCGGCGTTTTTTCGAATATTTTCGGCAAGTTCATTAATTTCTTTCAAATTATTAATTTCATTAGGTAAATTCACCCAACCCAAAAAATCATTTCCCTGTCCACTTTTATTGTGTAATGCTTTATTGCTTTCAAAGGTTTTTGAAGCAAATTTCAGGATTTCATCTTCTGTAACAAAGTTACTTACACCACTAATATCAATTTTAATCTGTTCCATAAAGAATTTAGTTTAATTGCGGCTTCAAAAGTAAGTTCTTTTATTTAATTAAACAATTTCGGCTAAACAAAAAAAGCGACTTAAAAAAGCCGCTCCAAAGATTTAAACTTATTAGTTGCTTAAAACAACTCATTTACCAACATGCACCTGTTCAGAACTGTTATGTACTTTGTGCTGGTGCTTAATACCGGTTATCATTAAATAATTTAACATGATTAACATCAAACCGGAAACAAGGATTAAAGCTATTTCACTTTTACTGTATTCTAAAGAAATACGGTCAGTAAATAGTTTCTTTAATGTCATAATAATTTGATTTTGATGAATAGTTTGTATTGAATGAGATGTTGCTTTAACGCAAATAGTTGCGTCTTATTTTTACAATTAACACTTTTTAACGTTTTTCTTTGACGAATGAACAATTTTTTATGACGAATTACGAAAAACAAATACTGCTTTTGATGCAAACACCGACTGACTAATACCCCGCGCCAACAAAAAAAGTATCATAGCCAGCCATAAAGCATGATTACCCATATAATCAGTAAGCAAATAGTACACCGGAAAATAAAATATAATTGCAGAAATTAGCATGGTATTTCTCATCAACTTTGAAGCCGTAGTTCCGATATAAATACCATCCCATAAAAATCCGGCAAAGCCGGTAATAGGTATCAGGCTTACCCAAAACAAATACGGTTTAGCTAATTGCACTATGTCGGCATTATCCGTCAATAAAAATAAAATTTGTTCTTTATAAAAAAGGTAAATAATTGTAAAAACGATACTCATTCCTCCACCCCATAAAAAAACATAACGGAGCATTTTTGAAAGTAATTTTTTATTTTTAGCACCATAATATTTACCGGCAAGTGCTTCTGCGGCATAAGCAAAGCCATCCATGATAAACGAAAACAATAACAAATACTGAAGCAAAATTGTATTTACGGCAAGTATTAAATCACTCACTGCAGCACTCTGAACCGTAAAAAACGAAACTACCGAAATCAACACTAAAGTTCTGATAAAGATATCTTTATTTACCTGAAACAATTTTTTTAACAGTTCAACATCCATTTTAAAAGGTAAATGAATATTTTTTAAGCGATTGCGATATTTTGCAAATAAAAACCACAAGCCCAGAAAAAAGCCTCCGTACTGCGCCAGTAAAGTCCCCCAGGCAACCCCATCCGATTTTAAATCAAGCCCGTAAACAAAAAACACATTAAAGGCAATATTTAAAACATTAATCACAATTGCCAGAATCATAGGAGTTTTTGCATCCTGCATACCGGTAAACCAGCCATTTAACGCATAAAGTGATAAAGTTGCAGGTGCAGCAAAAATACGTATATAAAAATATTGTAATGCCAGAGTTTTTACATCTTCACTACCTGCTAAAAAATAAAAAGAAATTTTTTGAATAGGATACTGTAAAAGTACCAGAATCAGACCTCCGGCAACAGCAATCAATACAGAGTGAGCCAAAACTGCCGAAATACGAAAATAATCTTTCTTTCCGTAAGCCTGAGCCACAAAACCACTGGTGCCCATACGCAAAAAACCAAAACTCCAGTAAATCACGTTAAAAATGGTTCCGCCCAAGGCTATTGCCCCTAAATACTTCTCCGAATCAAGATGCCCTAAAATAGCAAGGTCTGCCATTCCCAACAGAGGAACAGTAATATTACTAATAATGTTTGGAATGGCTAAACGAAGAATTTGTTTATTCATTGAGCTTATTATAAATAGCGGCGCAAAATTAAAAA
>JALWNR010000645.1:3069-11120 GCA_027083715.1 Bacteroidales bacterium | reverse complement strand
AAGTAAAAAGTGATATACAAAACGGAAAAACAAATTTAAAAATCATTTTACAAAAAATGGGCTCTGAAAGCATTATTTTAATTATAGTTTTACACAATATTTTATAGACAGATACTAATTGATTATAAAAATTAATTTTGCTCTGAAAGGGCAATCAAGATGAATAAGAAAAATTTACATAGTATTTTTGAAAAAGGCAGTTGCCTAAGTATAGAACAAATGCAGGCTTATCTTAGCGGAAAATTATCTGCTAAAGAAGTCTATTTATTTGAAAAACACATAAATGCTTGCCCGGAGTGCAGTGATATGTTTGAGGGTTTACAAATAATGAAAAGTCCTTCACAAATACCGGTAATCATCAATGAACTAAATACAAATATTGATAACTATTTGATTTTAAACGCAAAACATGCAGGCATACGAACAAACAAATTTTGGAAAATTGCTGCAAGCTTCTTATTATTAGTGGGTTCAGGCATTCTTATTACTTATTATACCCAAAATATGAGTAAGGATTTTGCCGTTCAAAAAACAATAGTACAAGAACCAAGCATAACAGAATCATCAGCTATTGAAAATACTCCTCAGGTAATGGAAGAAAAAATAATTCCGAAAACAGATAAACAAAAAGAAAGTAAGGCAATAGCACATAAAAAAGAAACTGAAAGTAAATTAACAAAGTCAGAATCAAGTAAAAATGAAGAAACCGGCATTGTTGATAATGAGCTTGAAGATATTGAACTTGCAGAAGAAAGTTCCGAAGAAATATTTATTATTCCAGAAAAAGAAGAATTTGATAAAGAAAGTGTTATCGCCGAAGAAAATCCGGACAGCCAAAATACGGATTTATACCTCAGCCGTGCAAAAATTGCTTCATCAAAATCATCTAAGAAAAAAAGTATTTCTTATTTACAACTGGGAATAAATGCTTATCAAGAAAAAAATTATTCTGAGGCATTGGAATATTTAAAAATTGCCGAAAAACAAGATGAAAACTCTGAAAAAACTGCATATTATTTGGCGGTAACTTATTTTACCGTTAATAATTATAAAAAAGCCGAAAAATACTTTATTAAATTACAATCAGAGACTACAAATATATATTATTGGGATGCACTTTGGTATCAATCACAAATTCTAATCAAACGAAACAAACGGGAAAAAGCCCTGCAATTATTAAAACAAATTGCCCAAAGTAAATCGAAATATAAACAACAAGCTGAAAATAAATTAGATAGTTTGCTAAATAATAAGCAAATGCACTTTTAATACACAGTAACTTACAATACAAATATACTAAGAACGGTGAACTGCGAAGCACCTCACCAAAGGTAATTTTGCGGGTTAAATGCGGTAATAGACAGATTTACAAAACGGATGTACACTATTTTTAACTTCGTTAAAAAATAACAGGGACACTGATTACACAGATTTTACTGATTAACACTGATGCTCAATAAATCTGTGAACATCTGCATAATCTGTGTCATCTGTGGTTCTTTGTTTTGTAATAAAGCCAGCTTAATATATTGATAACAAAGGTATTACAACACAGACATAACAAAAGAAGTGAACTGCGAAGCACCTCACCGAAGGTAATTTTGCGGGATAATCTGCTTGTAATCCGTAAAGTTTATATTTTATTAAAAATCAGCTTTTTTACTCATATTAAAAAGAAACAGCAACATACATAACTAATAATCAAAATTATATAAAACAAGAAAATTGAGTCAATAAATAAATACCTCTTTGCAAAACAGACTTGTTGAGCCTGAATTACAACAGAGTTTTCAGATTATTACCTTTTCAACAAGCCCCTTGAAATCACAATTTTTTGAATTTCTGAGGTTCCCTCGTAAATTTGAGTCAATTTTGCATCGCGCATTAAACGCTCAACATGGTATTCTTTTACGTAACCATAACCACCGTGAATTTGAACCGCTTCGGTAGTTACTTTCATAGCAGTTTCGGCAGCCGTAAGTTTCGCAATGGCACTTGCGTGGGTATAATCCTTTCCTTCATCTTTCAGCCATGCAGCTTTATACACCAAAAGGCGCGCGGCTTCAATAGCAGCTTCCATATCCGATAGTTTAAAAGCAATTGCTTGATGATCAATAATTGCTTTGCCAAATGCTTTACGCTCTTTTGCATAAGCAAGTGCTAAATCTAAAGCACCTTGTGCAATCCCTAATGCTTGTGCGGCAATACCAATACGTCCGCCGTTCAAACTACTCATTGCCAGTTTAAAACCAAAACCCTCCTCTCCTATCCGGTTAGCTTTAGGTACTTTTACATCGTTAAACATTAAAGAAGTAGTATCCGAACCACGCATACCCATTTTATCTTCTTTAACTCCAACCTCAAAACCCTCCATACCTTTTTCCACAATCAGGGCATTAATGCCTTTATGCCTTTTTTCAGCATCTGTTTGTGCAAAAACAATATATACCGACGCATTTTTACCGCTGGTAATCCAGTTCTTGGTTCCGTTAAGTAAATAGTAATCACCTTTATCTTCTGCAGTAGTCCGTTGTTGGGTGGCATCTGAGCCTGCTTCGGGTTCCGATAAGGCAAATGCACCAATAATTTCGCCACGTGCAAGAGGTTTTAAATATTTTTCTTTTTGCTCCTCGGTTCCGTAATGCTCTAATCCATAACAAACTAATGAATTATTAACCGACATTACTACAGAAACCGATGAATCGATTTTTGAAATTTCTTCAATGGCAAGTACATAAGATAAGGCATCCATTCCGGCACCATCATATTTTGGATCCACCATCATACCTAAAAAACCTAATTCTCCAAGTTTTTTTATCTGTTCGGCAGGAAACTCCGCATTATTATCTCGCTCAATAACTCCTTTTAACAATTCTGCCCGGGCAAAATCTTTAGCGGCTTGCTTTATCATCAGCTGCTCTTCTGTAAATTCAAAATTCATTTTTATACGGTTTTGGTTTTTATTTTGCCACAAATATACACTTGCATTTTCGATTATGAAACAATATAGTAAAATATGTGTATTTTTTAATAAAAATTATTAAAAAACACAATATCTTTATTTTCAGTACGTTAAAATAGAAAAAAGAAAAAAAATATTATTTTTTTGAAAAAAAACTTTGTCAGTTTAAAAATGTATTTACTTTTGTTTCAACAAAACAAACAAAAATGCACACAAATTCTTATACATATTATTGGTATTTCTTTTTTAGGTAAATCCTGAAAAGAATAAATCTGTGCGTTTATTATTTTCAGGAGTTTCAAAAAAATTGAAACTCTTTTTTTTTGATAAAAACTTTGTAAGATTTAAATGAAAAACAACAACACTCATATCGGGCAATTTTGGTTTAAAAGAATGAATTCTTTCTTCTTTTTTTATTATTGGTATTTATCCGCCCGGGGATGAGTTTTAAGACACTGTGTATATAAACGAAAAGCCTCGGGTAAAATAAACCTGAGGCTTTTTTTATGAACAAAAACTAATTATGGATAAAATTTCAAAAATCAAGGTAGGTATTCAGGGAGGACTGGCTTCTTTCCACGAAATTGCATCACTTTTTCACATAGGTGAAGATTGCGAAAATGTACCTTTTCATACCTTTGAGCAATTGGTAGATGCCGTAGAAAACGGGGAACTTCATGCCGGACTGATGGCTATTGAAAATACGGTTGCCGGTAGTTTATTACCTAATTATGCCTTACTGAAAGGAAAAAATGTGCAAATTATCGGTGAAATTTTGCTGCACATAGAGCAAAACCTAATGGCACTGCCCGGGCAAAGTATTGAGGATATAAAAGAGGTTTACTCCCACCCGATGGCTTTGCAGCAATCAGCCAGATTTTTTAAGCAATATCCTCATATTAAACTCATTGAAGCAGATGATACCGCAAACAGTGCCATGCGCATTGCCAAAAATAAAATAAAAAATACCGGAGCAATTGCCAGTATGCGTGCAGCTGAAATATTTAAACTCGAAGTTTTAGCGCGCAGTATCGAAACCAATAAACGAAATTTTACCCGTTTTTTAATTCTGAGCAACAACGAAGAAATAAAACAACGCCATTTTGCCCATAAAGATTTAAACAAGGCATCCATTAGTTTTGCCCTGCCGCATGAACAAGGAAGCCTGTCGAGCATTTTATCCATTTTTGCTTTTTATCATCTGAATTTAACAAAAATTCAATCTATCCCGGTAATCGGCAAAGAATGGGAGTATCATTTTATTGTGGATTTAACTTTTGAAAATCAAAAAATATTTGAGCAATCGCTGGATGCTATTAAGCCGCTGATTTCCGAATTACAAATTTACGGAATTTATCATAAAGCAAAAGAGCATTACCACTCAAACAACCTAAAAGTCAAACAGTTAATCAATGTAAACTAATCATAAATTTTAAAAAGATGATAGCAGCAGCCCAACGACTTTCTTCGGTAAAAGAATACTATTTTTCGCGTAAACTAAAAGAAATCAGTGATTTGCGCGAACAAGGAAAAGATATTCTGAATTTAGGCATCGGGAATCCTGATTTGCCACCTTCCGAGCAAACCTTAAAAGCACTGCACAATACAAGTGCTCAGCCCGATAATCATGGCTATCAATCCTATTCCGGTAACCCAAACCTGCGCAAAGCCTTTGTAAAATGGTATGCACAATATTTTAGCGTTAGCCTGCATCCTGACAAGGAAACTTTACCGCTGATTGGCTCAAAAGAAGGCATTATGCATATTTCAATGGCTTTTGTTAATCCGGGCGAAGGAGTATTAATTCCCGATCCGGGTTATCCGGCTTATAAATCGGTAGCTGATTTGGTAGGAGCCAAAACACACATTTACAACCTGAAAGAAGAAAATGGCTGGCTGCCCGATTTTGACGAATTGGAGCAAATGGATTTAAAAAACATCAAGCTGATGTGGATAAATTATCCGAACATGCCTACAGGAACCAAAGCCGGTTATGAAGCACTGGAAAAAATCGTAAATTTTGGTATTAAACACAAAATACTGATTGTGAATGATAATCCGTACAGTTTTATTTTAAATAATCATCCGGTAAGTATCTTTAATGTGCCGCAAGCCAAACATATTGCTTTGGAGCTGAACTCTTTAAGTAAATCACACAATATGGCAGGCTGGCGTATTGGTGTGGTTGTGGGCAATGAGCAATACATTAGCAATATACTGAAAGTAAAAAGCAATGTAGATTCAGGAATGTTTCTACCACTTCAATTAGCTGCTATTGAAGCACTTAACAGCCCAAAATCATGGTATGATAATTTGAATTCGGAGTATTCAAAAAGGCGTAAAGTTGTTGAAGAAATTATGAATGTTTTGGATTGTCGTTTCGATAAAAAACAGTCGGGCATGTTCCTTTGGGCAAAAATCCCACAAGGATATAAAAATGCTTATGATTTTTCGGATTATTTGCTGTATAAATACCATTTGTTTATCACGCCCGGAGGAATTTTTGGAAAAAACGGTGAACAATTTGTACGTATTTCTCTGGCAGGTAATTTTAAAAACCTGAAAATTGCATTAAATAGATTGAAAATCAAGGAATTAGAAACTAGTAAATTAGTATATTGATATATTAGAATAACCAATTAATATACATATTAACTAATAAACTGATACTAATAATCAAAATATGTCAAAAGGAATTAACATAACAATAATCGGAGTAGGATTAATAGGCGGTTCACTAGCCCTGGACTTGCGCTATAAATATAAGGTAAACAAAATTTACGGTGCCGATAAAAACCCGGATCATTTAATCAGAGCCAAACAACTGGGCTTAATTGACGAAAGTGTGAGCTTGCAAAAAGCCATTGAATTATCTGATTTACTGATACTTGCCGTACCTGTAAATGTAAGTATCAAGTTATTACCGGGCATTTTGGATAAACTGGATAAACAGGTGATTATGGATGTTGGTTCCACTAAAGCCAATTTAATACGTAGTATTAAAAATCATCCGAACAAAGGCAGGTTTGTAGCCACGCACCCAATGGCAGGTACTGAGTTTTCAGGTCCTGAAGCCGCTATTGTCAATTTGTACAAAGATAAAAACGTTATTTTTTGCGATATTGAAAACACCGATAATGATGCACATGAATTGGTAAAAGATATTTACGAAAGTATTGAGATGAATATTTTATACATGGAATCCAATGCGCACGATATTCACGCAGCTTATGTATCGCATATTTCGCACATCAGCTCTTTTGCACTGTCGCTTACGGTTTTAGACAAGGAAAAAGACCAAAAACGAATTTTGAACATGGCAAGCGGTGGTTTTGAATCAACGGTGCGTCTGGCAAAAAGTGCTGCAAGTATGTGGACACCTATTTTTATGCTTAATCAGGAAAATGTACTGGATGTAATGGATAATTATATTGAAAAACTCAAAGAATTTCGGGAAGCAATCAGTAAAAAAGATGAACAAAAAATCGTATCTTTAATCGAAGAATCGAACAAAATAAGAAAAGTATTGGATAAAAAAGATGAGCCTGAGTTGATTAATGTATAGTGCAGTTCAGAGGGCAGTCTTTAAAGACTTCAAAAGTCCTACGGATGTTTTGAAGGTCTGATTTAATTAGAAACAAGATAATTAGTAATTGGATAATTGGAAATTAGATAACTAAATTGATTTACAAGTGATTAATCATATAACAATTTAGCAATATAACAATCCGACGGTTGGCGGACAAGTTTTAACAATATAACAATTCAACAATAAAATAAATATGAAAGATTTAAACGCAAAACTATTACCTTTAAAAGACTGGAAAATTGTTCCGGTAGATCGTCCTTTGGTAATTGCCGGACCCTGTAGTGCCGAAAGTGAACTACAAATATTGGAAACAGCCAAACAATTGAGTGCCAATGGAATAAAAGTTCTCAGAGCTGGTATCTGGAAACCGCGTACACGTCCGGGAAGTTTTGAGGGAGTAGGCTCATTGGGCTTGCCGTGGATGCAAAAAGCAAAAAAGGAAACCGGTATGTTAATCACTACCGAAGTAGCATCGGAAAAGCATGTATATGAAGCACTGAAATTTGGCGTGGATATTCTTTGGATTGGTGCACGCTCATCAGCAAATCCTTTTGTAATGCAGGAAATTGCCGATGCGCTGAAAGGTATTGACATTCCGGTAATGATTAAAAATCCGGTAAATCCCGACCTTGATTTATGGGTTGGTGCCATTGAACGTATTGCCGAAGCAGGAATTACCCGTATTGCTGCCATTCACCGTGGATTTTCTACCTACGGAAAGTCACATTACCGAAATATTCCACAATGGCAAATTGCTATTGATTTGAAAACAAAATTACCCAATATTCCGTTGATTAACGACCCAAGTCATATTTGCGGCAGACGCGATATTTTACAAGATGTATCGCAAAAAGCAATGGATTTGAATTTTGACGGACTGATGATTGAATCGCATATTAATCCGGATGTTGCCTGGAGCGATGCCAAACAACAAATCACACCCGCACAACTTGATAATCTGCTAAAAAATCTGGAGTTGCGCGATGCAAAAAATCATTCGCTGAAAGAACAGGAACAACTCAGCAAATATCGTCATCAAATTGACCGTTATGATGAAATTTTAATGGACATTATCAGCGACCGCATGGAGGTGGTAAAATTAATCGGGCAATTTAAAAAGGAAAATAACATTACCATTTTGCAAGAAAACCGTTGGAAAGAAATCATGGAAAAGAACCAAAAAATTGCCAAAGAAAGAGGCTTTACCGATACATTTGTTGATCGTTTGTTTAAAGCAATTCATCAGGAATCAATAAATATACAAACAGCAGTGATGAAAGAACAACAAAAAGCAGTTAAGGCAAAATAAAATTTTGGATAATTGGATAAAACTTCAAAACGTTCAATAGGACTTTTGAGCGTTTGGATTGATAACAAAGATACGCTAAGCAGGCACAAAGTTTTTCAAAATTTTATTTTTTCTTAGAATGGGAGAAATTGGGGTTCTTAGGAGTACCCTTAATTTAGCGATTTATTAAAGGTATATTTCAATGATAAAAA
>JALWNR010000645.1:0-3059 GCA_027083715.1 Bacteroidales bacterium | reverse complement strand
CTCTTCACGCATCTACTTCGTTACGAATTCCTTGAAATATAAAGATATGTCGGCGGAATTCGGTGCCTTGTATCTGCATAAAGAGAATTTCATGAATAATTCGGGTTAATTTAGCGATTTATTAAAGGTATATTTCAATGATAAAAACAATTACAAAATCCGAAGTTTCGGGTGAAATTATAGCTCCAAGCTCAAAAAGTGCCTTGCAGCGATTGATTGCCGGTGCTTTTTTAAGCAGCGGAACATCAAGTATTGCTTATAAAACCATGAGTGATGATTCGGCAGCAGCTTTAAATTTGGTGCAGGATTTAGGAGCAAAGATTGAAAAATCTGCTGATTTAATAAAAATAACTGGTGGTTTCAATCAGCCTAAAACAGACCTGATGATTGGTG
Source organism: Bacteroidales bacterium (assembly GCA_027083715.1). Lineage (GTDB taxonomy): Bacteria > Bacteroidota > Bacteroidia > Bacteroidales > NBLH01 > NBLH01. Next base: position 2,666 of record JALWNR010000645.1, on the reverse strand, counting down.
AAGCCGGTTTGGGTTTAAGAATGTTCAGTCCTATTTTGGCTTTGAAAGATACTGAGTTTAACATTAGCGGAAAAGGCTCTCTGTTGCAACGTCCTGTTGATTTTATTGTTAGCACTTTAAGCGATTTTGGAGTAAATATCAGTTCAAATAACGAAAAATTACCTTTAAAAATCCGCGGAGGATATAAAAATAATAAAGTACAAGTGGACGGAACGTTTAGTTCGCAACTTTTAACCGGTTTACTAATGGCTCTGCCCTTGCGAAATGAAGATACCGAGCTGTTTGTAAAAAATTTAAAGAGCAAACCCTATATTGACCTGACATTGAGTGTATTAAATAAATTTGGCATAGAAATAAATCATCAGAATTATGAACAGTTTTATATTAAAGGCAATCAAAAATATCAAGCTGTAAATACCGATACCGAAGGAGATTGGAGTGGTGCAGCATTTTTGGTTGTGGCAGCGGCAATTGCCGGAAAATTGAAAATCAATAAAATAGATATTCATTCCACACAAGGTGATAAAGCCATTGTTGAAGTGGCAAAGGCTGCCGGAGCAAAAATCGAATATTTTGAAAACAGTATTTCGGTAGAGAAAGGCAATTTGCAGGCTTTTGAATACGATGCCACCGATACACCTGATTTATTTCCGCCATTGATTGCTTTGGCTGTTTATTGCGAAGGGAAATCCGTTATTCACGGAGTACATCGATTAACACATAAAGAAAGCAATCGCGCATTGACTTTAAAAACGGAATTTGAAAAAATCGGAGCCAAAATTATTATCGAAAATAATAAAATGATTGTCGAAGGCGGTAAAAGTACCGGAAACAGAGTATCTTCGCACAACGATCATCGTATTGCAATGGCTCTGGCAGTAGCCGGATTACAAGCCGAAGGTAAAATGATTATTGAAGGTAGTGAGGCTGTGACAAAATCGTGGCCTGATTTTTTTGAAGACCTTGAAATAGTTGTTAATGGTTAATGGTTAAGATAAAAATGAATAAATATTTAATTTTGTTTGTAGAAATAATTAACAACTAACAATTAATTTACAATTATGAAAAAGAATATTTTAAAAGATAAAAGTTTTGATTTTGCCATTCGGATAGTAAATATGTATAAATTTTTGATTAGTGAAAAAAAAGAATATGTAAAGCAAACAACTACTTCGTTCGGGTACAGCTATTGGGGCATTGTATCGAGAAGCAGAACAAGCAGAAAGTAAAAAAGATTTTATTCATAAATTAGCAATAGCCCAAAAAGAAGCAAACGAAACAATATATTGGTTAGAACTTCTTTTTAAAACAGAGTTTATTAATAAATCAGAATTTGAAAGTATAAATACCGATGCTGTGGAATTAATAAAACTACTTACAAGCATAATCAAATCAGCAAAAAAATCATTAGCAACTAACAATTAACAACTAACAATTTGACACCCAGAACCAAGCACCCAGTGCCAAGTAACAATGAAACAATTTAAACAATGTAACAATTTAACAATATAATAATGAACACATTTGGCAGAATATTTAAAATAAGCATATTTGGCGAATCGCACGGAAAATCAGTTGGTGTAACTGTAGATGGCTGCCCTTCGGGTATTGATTTGTGCAAAGATGATTTTTTAGCTGATTTAGCTCGCCGCCGTGCCGGAGCCAAAGGAACCACACCGCGCAAAGAAAAAGATTTGCCGGAAATAATCAGCGGTATATTCAACGGAAAAACCACAGGTGCTCCTATTACAATTTTGTTTCGTAACGAAAATACACGTTCAAAAGATTATTCGCATTTAAAAGTTACACCACGCCCCGGACATGCTGATTTTGTAGCACTTAAAAAATACAAAGGCTACAACGATTATCGCGGCGGCGGTCATTTTTCCGGTCGATTGACATTGGCTTTGGTTGCAGCAGGAGTAATTGCAAAAAAAATTATTATTCCGGTAAGCATTTCGGCAAAATTGCTTGAAGCCGGCGGACAAAGCGATATTGAAAAAGCAATAGACGAAGCCTTGAAGAAACGCGAATCAATCGGTGGAATTGTGAGTTGTTCTGCTATAAACCTTCCTGTTGGTTGGGGCGAGCCGTTTTTCGATTCCATAGAGTCGGTAATCAGTCATTTGGTATTTTCCATTCCTGCCATTAAGGGTATTGAATTTGGTTCCGGTTTTCAAGCCGCTAAAATGACCGGCAGCGAGCACAATGATGAAATCATTGACCCCGAAGGACGCACCAAAACCAATCACGCAGGCGGAATAAACGGCGGTATTACCAACGGAAATGAATTGTATTTTAAAGTTGCCGTAAAACCTACATCCAGTATTAGTCTGGCACAGGAAACCATCAACCTGAAAACCCGGCAAACCGAGCTTTTGGAAATTAAAGGCAGGCACGATGCTTGTATTGCTTTGCGCGTTCCTGTTGTTTTAGAAGCGGTTACAGCCATTGCTTTGGCTGATTTTAAACTTATTGCAGATTAAGGAAAAATTTGACTATTTTAAATATAGCTTACTTAACTTTCGTAAACTTCAAAAATCTCTCTGTTATAATGATATTAATTTTGAGCAAGCTAAAGCAAAAGTAAAATCAGTCTAAAAAAGTGAAAAATTTTTCACTTTTTTTTTTTTTAACCTTAAAAATTATTAATATAATATTGGTTT
>JALWNR010000644.1 GCA_027083715.1 Bacteroidales bacterium | reverse complement strand
ATCAGAGCCAGTTCATCTTCCACTTTTTCGGTGCCAAAACCGCGTGTACGTATTGCCGTACTTCCACATTCGTTACATTTTCCGGTGTTGGTGTATGAATATCCGCAATAGTGGCAGCTAAGTTGGCTGGTGTGACGATGATAGGTAAGGCTTACATCACAATTTTTGCACTTAGGAATTTCGCCGCAGGCGGTACATTCCAGATAAGGTGCAAAACCACGACGGTTTTGAAATAAAATTACTTTCATACCTTTATCCAGTGCCTCATTGATACTTTCAAGCAAAAGTGGTGTAAAATGCGATTTCATTTGCTTTTTGCGGCGGGCTTCTTTGGTGTCGGCAATAAAAATTTCGGGCAACTTAATGTCCTGATAGCGTGTTTTCAGCTCCACCAATCCATATTTTCCGGTTTGGGCGTTAAAATAGCTTTCTATTGAGGGCGTAGCCGTGCCCAAAAGTGTTTTTGCTCCGTGAATTTGAGCCAGTACCAAAGCTGCATCGCGTGCATGATAGCGAGGTGCCGGATGGTACTGTTTAAAGGTGTTTTCGTGTTCCTCGTCAATAATGATTAATCCCAGATTTTTAAAAGGCAAAAAAACAGTAGAGCGTACACCCAAAATAATTTGATATTGTGGCTGATTGTGTAAATTTGAACGGTTTTGAATGTTTTTCCATACTTCAACTCGTTCGGCATCATTAAATTTTGAATGATAAACGCCTATTTTATTACCAAAATGTTTTTTCAGCCGGATAATCAATTGAGTACTTAGGGCTATTTCGGGCAAAAGATACAGTACTTGCTTACCTTGCTCAATTATTTCATTCATCAGATGAATATAAATCTCAGTTTTTCCTGCCGAAGTAACACCATGCAACAGAACCGTATTTTTTTCTTTAAATTGTTCTTTGATTTTTTTTAGAGCAGTTTTTTGAGCTTTATTGAGAATTTTAGCATCAATTAGTTTGTTTTCATCAGTTCCCAAACGCGAAATACTTTTTTTATAGGACTGTAAAATTTCTTTTTTCACCAGTTCTTTTAAAATGGCATCAGTACTATTTGCAAAATCAAGTAATTCCTTTTTAGGTATTTCTGCAATTTGCTCTTTATCACCATATTTAATTAACTCAAGAAAATCAAAAAGCAATTGTTTTTGTTTTTTTGCGCGGCTCAGACCATCCAAAGCAATGTTCAGTTTTTCTTCATTTTCAATATTTTCATGCAGACGGATATAGCTTTCCTGCTTATCGCGATAGCGGGAAAAAACCGCTTCTTCCATCTCAATGGCTCCTTTATCGTAAAGAGATTTTATGTACGGTAAACTGCTTTTTATCGAGAGTATTTTATTTACTTCACTGATTTTCAATGTTTTTTTACTACGTAAAACATCTAATAGTTGCGTTTCTTTTTCTGTAAAACGAACATCTTTAAGATGCTCTTCCTGCTCAAAAAAATCAAAATTATACTTAATGCCAGTGTGGCTTTCCAACTTTAAACCTGCCGGTAATGCTGCACGATAAACCTCGCCCAAGGTGCAGAGATAATAATCGGCTATCCATTTCCAAAAGCTAAATTGATGTTGGTTTATCAAAGGTTCATTATCCAGAACGGATAAAATATCTTTGGTTTGATAAGCCGTAGGCTTATTTTCATGCACTTTATAAATAATTCCCGAATAAATCTTTTTTTTACCAAAGGGTACTACTGCTCTTTTGCCGGCAATACAATGCTCTGCCCATTCTTCCGGCACATGATAGGTAAAGGTTCCTTTTAAAGGTACAGGCAATATTAAATCAACATATAAATTGGTTTCAGGCATTGGCAGTTTTTATTTGATTTTTCCGGGTGGTAAATTTAATCAATTTATTAAACAAATAAGGTCTGGTTTATAAGATGTTTTTGCAAGCAAACAAACAACAGTCTTAGTCTTAATATGAAACCTTAAATCCGCAAGTATCTTTTACTGCAAATCCAAACTGCACGTCATTATTGGCAATGCTCGAAAAAACCTACTCACCGTATCAAGTGATACGCCTGCGTTGCTTTTTTCTGCGCTACACCAATACTGACACACATTTTGGATTATCGTTACAAACATACCTGCGGATTTAAGGTGAAAAAAGAAAATGTAATTTTTATTAGATTTTCTTTAGGGTTTTTTTCGATTATTTTGTATTGATGTTAGTGTACATTAAAATTTATGAAAGCCTTTTAAATAATGAAAAAAAAGATATTAAGCAGCATTATCATTGTAATATTATTTTCAAATCAAGCATTAGCACAAAATACCTCAAACAGAGGTTTTGTTAATATTTCAAAATTTTCATTACATAGTGTACATCGCTTTGATGAAGTTTATTTTATACCTAATGAAGGGACTAAACAGCAAAGCATAAGAGAAAATAATTCAATGGCTTTTGGTTTTGAAACAATTAACGGGTGGTTCCTGTTTCCTTGGTTATCTATCGGTGTTGGTGTCGGATATGATTATTATAATGTTCCCCGATATCATACTTTTCCTGTTTATTTAGATTTAAGAGCATATTTTGCAAAATTCGGGAACTGTTTTTATATGAATTTTGATGTCGGAACTTTAATGCCTTTTGACAGCAGATACAGCAAAGGGCAAGTGGTTAATTTGGGGATAGGCTATAAATTTGACATTAGCCCGATATTAAGTATGCAAATCGGTTTGGTTGCCAATTCTAAAATGTTCGATATATCCGGCTATCCGAAACCTGACCCTGTGCATGAATTTACTGCTAATTCAGTATCTTTTGATATAGCTATAATGTTTTAATATGAAAAAAGGATTATTGTTGATCGTATTTTTTATTTCATCACTTTATCTTTTTGTACAAAGCAATGATGAATACAAAAATATCTTATCATTTTGTAGATAAGATATCAGAGCCGCTTATAAGCTAAACTTAAAGTTTGGTTACATTTTTAATAAGCCGTAAATTAAAAACCCTGATAAAGTTCCAAGCATGTTTGTAAACTTTACCAGAGTTTAAGCGTTTTGAGTTGATATTCTTAAATCATCAAAATATCTGCTACTTCCAGCAATTCTTTATTGATGTTGCGATGTCCTTTAATGGTTTTATTAAACGGAACATGCACTACTTCATGATTACTGTATCCAACCATAATGCTTCGTTGGTTATCTAAAATAGCTTCTACGGCTGCAACACCCAGTCTGCTGGCAAGATAACGGTCAAATGCCGTTGGCGAACCGCCACGCTGCATGTGTCCCAACACATTTACACGGATGCCTAAATCATCATAGTCTCCGTTAAGTTGATTGACAACCTCTTGCGCACCACCTATTTTATTACCTTCGGCAACCAGTATTATATTTGAAGATTTATCTGCTGCTTTTGCCGCATCCAGAAATTTTCGAAGATGATCAATCTGCCCTTCCAGTTCGGGAATTAAAATGGCTTCGGCACCGGTGGCTATTCCGGCGTGTAGAGCAATAAAACCGGCATCACGTCCCATTACTTCAATAAAAAAAGTACGGTCGTGCGAGCTGGCGGTATCTTTTATTTTATCAATGGCTTCTACAACGGTGTTAAGAGCCGTATCAAAACCAATGGTAAAATCTGTTCCATACATATCATTATCAATGGTTCCGGGTATTCCTACAAAAGGAATATCATACTCCTGCGAAAAAATCCCTGCTCCACGGAAAGTTCCGTCACCACCAATAACTACAACTGCATCTATATTGTTCTTTTCCAGATTTTTATACGCTTTTGCTCTTCCCTCATCTGTTTTAAAATCCAGACTGCGGGCACTCCTAAGTATGGTTCCTCCACGCTGTATAATGTTGCGCATATCTCTTGATTCCAGCTTAAGCAATTCTCCCTTTATCATTCCTTCGTAACCGTGCTCAATACCAATAACTTCCAGTTTATGATAAATGGCTGCTCTCACAACTGCACGAACCGCTGCATTCATTCCGGGTGCATCTCCTCCTGATGTTAAAACTGCAATTTTTTTAATCTTTGTCATAAATTTTATGTTCTATTGTTTGATAAATAAATGTCTGATTTGACTTGCGAAACTATATAAAATATCTTGTGTGTAAAATGCCTTATTTTAAATTTAATGAAAACTTAATATTTTCTTTATGTATAACACACTGAATATTAATGTATTGTTTTATTTTATAAAATCGTACATTCTGACATGAAAATGACATGGAAACATCAGCTTCCACATCATTTGTATTTTTGTTATACCTTTATACTAAATTGCTTAAATATTTGGTAAGCAAGTTATGCCGCTAGACTTTATAGTTTTGTATTAAGAGCTTGTGTAATGCCGATATTACATGAAAATAGTACAATTTATTGTACTATTTTGAATGTTCAATCGGTACGAAGTAATAAAATTACTAAAAGCGTATCGGTATAAAATTACAATTCGCTGGTCATGATAAACAGCGGACTCATTTCAAAGCTCTTGTAATAAGGTCTCAGGCGATCGGTATTGTAAAATTTATTAATGTTTACCAACTTTTTTGTGCTGGTAACTACATCAATCGGTACATTATCGTAGCGCCCGTTTTTCAGTACCACCAAGCGTCCGTGAATATTTTTCATAATCAGGTCTAAAGCCAGATTGCCATATGCCATAGGCACAATTGAGTCAATGGCATCGGGGTCGCCGCCACGTACTAAATAACCAAGTTTTTGATTAATGATGTTAATAGGTCTGCCATTATTGAACTTTGCCGAAATATTTTTAATATTTGACGATACAATATCTCCGATTCCTCCCAGTTTAGCATGTCCGAACATATCTTTTTCCTGATTTTCAAAAATCATCTCACCACCATCATACATTGCACCTTCTGAGATAAGAACAACAGAATATTTGCTGGGATTTTTATGCCGGTCATGTACCAATAATTCGGTCAGGCGCTCTACATTAAACTTGTATTCGGGTATCACACAGCGGTTTGCAGCACCTGCCATAGTGGGCAACATCGCAGTAAATCCTGCATAACGACCAAATACCTCCAATACCAAAATACGCTCATGCGAGCCTGCTGATGTACGCAAAGTGTTGGTCATGTTAATAGTACGTGTTACACAGGTACTAAATCCGATACAATAATCGGTTCCCGGAACATCATTATCCATTGTTTTGGGTATGGCAACTACTTTTACACCTTCCTGATACAAACGGACTCCATAGCTTAATGTATCATCTCCGCCAATAGGTATCAGGTAATCAACTCCAAGCCATTCTAAATTTTTAATTACTTCAGAAGTAAGGTCATTTACTTCATCTGTATAGCTATCTTTATATTGCTCAGGAACATTTGCTTTTGGCATATGGCTCGGGCGTGTACGTGAGCTGTGCAAGAAAGTTCCTCCGGTACGCCCTGCACGGTTAACAATTTCCTCTGTCAGTTCAATATAACAGGCACTGTTGTCTGCTTTTTTGTCTCTTTTCATTTCAACAATTCCTGCCCAACCACGACGCAGACCAATTACCTTATAATTTTCTCTGATTGCACGGATGGTTATTGCTCTGATTGCCGGATTGAGCCCCGGAACATCCCCACCTCCTGTTAAAATCGCAATAACTCCTTTTGTTTTGTTTTTTTTTTCTTTATTTATTTATCTTTTTGTGAAAATTTGCAATCTGTAAAAGTATTTAGATATAAAATAAATTCAAATATATCTTTGAAGTTTATTTACAAATAGTGAAATGTCTTTGTTACAATTAATTTTTGATTAAATTACTTGTAGCTTAATTTGCAGTGAGATAGTTTTAATAAATTTATTGACATTGATTTGCCAGAAAGAAGACACGATTGAGTATCTGCTCAAAAATTACTTAAAATAATTTAGTATATCATTATTGTTTGCTTTGTTTGAGTTTTTTGTATTAGCCTTTATTTCAATAATTTTTGTTTTTTGTAATTGTCCGTTTAGTAAATATAAAAAAGAACCCGTTATAACCGGTAATTGCGGATTAAAGCTTACAGGTACTAGTTTGTAGGAAATTTCAAAGTTTTTTTGTTCCGGCAATTTACTCCAATAAAATTCAACTTTTCCATTATCAAATGAAAACGAAGCTGATTGTGATTCTAATAAATTTGCTTTATATCCGGCAGGAATTTGCTCTTCAATTCTGGCAGCAGATGTAGCTAATCCTCTGCTAAGTAAGAGTTTAACGATAATACTCTTTTGGTCTTTGGAGTAATATGGTTGTACTCTTAAACACTGCACAACATTTTTGTTTTTAGGTGGGAAACTAATATTTTCTGATGATATTTGAGTAAATCCGGTGCTTTCATCTTCTCCTACAACCCGAATTTGTAAATTATTTAAAAATACATTCCCTCGCTGATTATTAAAAATATAAGTAAACTGTCCCGGTATTTTATAAATACCTTTTGCTGCTTTACTAACAACAATATCATACATAACGGTAAATTTTCCTTGACGTGGTAATCTAAGCCAGACTAATTTTATCTGTCCGTTTGAGAAATAGAAATCAGCACTTTGCGAAATACCCTCAAAAGCCATAAAACCTTTGGGTAGTTGTTGTTTAAATTCAGCATAGTGCATTAAACTTTTTTTATCAATGGTTAATTCTACAGTAAAGCGCTCGCCGGCATGTACAGTATGCGGGAAATTAGCAAAAACCTGTACCTGACTTTTTAAACTACCGAAAAATAAATTTATCAATATAATTACGGACAACGTAATGACTCTCATCTGTATATTTTTATGTACATAAATTTAAGAACAAATATACTAATAATGTCGTGTAAACAATACTTTTTTTATGAAATATACAGGTAAATTGCTTTTAAAAAACTTGTTCGGCTATTAGTTGATTATTTGTTTAATTGCAGTGTATGTTCGTTTAATTCTTCTAAAAACCGAATTTTTTATACCGTTTTTTGGAGATAATCATTATTTTGCATAATAATAGGCTTTAACACGGATATTATATTCCGCTAAAAACAATATCCTCAAATAAAAGTGAGGGCACTTGCCTGCTCGACCACTTATACGGGTCGTTACCCAGTTCAACCAATTTTTTCCACAAATCTTTAGCGTTGCCCGATATATTCATTTCGTTTACTGCCTGAGCAATTTCTCCTTTTTCAATCAAAAATCCTGAAATACCAAAAGAAAAATCACCTGTAGTTGTATTGGAATTACCTCCGTTAAATCCACTTATTAAAATACCTTTATCCAGTGATTTAATAATCTCCTCAAGCGATTTGTTCCCATGTTCAAAAATCAAATTGGAACTACTTCCACCATTAACTTGCATGCCCAATTTTCTACCGTAATAATCATCTACATAATAAGTTTTTAGTACTCCTTTTTCAATTACTGTGCGTTTGTGCGCTGCAATTCCTTGCCCATCGTAAAGTCGTGATGAAAACCCTTTCGGGATAAACGGATTATCAACAATGGTCAATTTTTCAGAGGCTACTTGTTTTTCCAGCATCCCGTCAAGATACGAACTTTTTTGCTGGATGGCTGCTGCCGATAAAGGTGAGATAAGCATACTGATTAAACGTCCGGCAGCTCTGTTTTCAACCAACATACTATAGCTGCCCGATTTTACTTTCTTTTGTCCGATTTTGTCTAATGCCCCTTTCGCGGCTTTATTTCCAATCATTTTTAAATCAGGCAAATCATCAATAAATCGGTTTTGCACATAAAACCAATCTTCGGGGCGGGCATCACCATCGCGTACGGTAACTTCGGCACCAATGGTAAAAATAGTACTTTCCTTTACACCCGAAAAACCATTACTGTGTACGCGCAAATTATGCATAATGCCATCCGAATAGCCCGAAGCTACCGAAATAATTTTATCGCTTTGACTTTTAGCTGCTTCATACACTTTTTGTACCATTTCCAAACGAGTTTCCGTATTGGTTTTATCAAACTTATTATCCAGCAATTGCAAATCTCTGTTCAAATCCTTCGGATAAAGTTCAGGGTCAGGTAATGAACGGTAAGGATCGGCGGTTAAATATTTGGTAGATAAAACCGCTTGTTCGATAAATCGTTCTAAATTTTTTTTGTTTAAATCATTGGTAGAATGACTCGAATATTTATGGTTGGCATAAATTTGCATTGCCAGTCCGCTTTGTTGTGCTTCGTTGAGTTGCTCAATTTCGCCATCGCGATACTGAATTTCCACACCGCTGTCGTTGGTAATGCTCAAAGCAATTTCGTTTGCTCCGTATTTTTTTGCCGTATCTATTACAAATTGTGCTAACGCTTCTTTTTCGTGTGTTGTCATGTTGTTTTACTATTTTAAAAAATTGTTATTCATCTGATGACTACATATAAATTCATCCGATGACTACAAGTCATCCAATGAATTTAATCAGACTCCTCCTACATTAATTTTTGAAACTTTTACCGTAGGTAAACCCATCGAAACAGGCACGCCTTGCCCTTCCTTACCACATGTCCAGCCGCCTTCGGTCATTTTAAAATCATCGGCAACCATGGTGATGTTTTTCAATACTTCGGGTCCATTGCCAATGATATTAATATCTTTAATCGGCATAGTAATTTTCCCATTTTCAATCAAGTAGCCGGATTTTACGTAAAATGTAAAATCGCCGCCGCCAATCATAACTTGTCCGTTAGTAAAAGTTTCGGCGATAATTCCTTTTTTTACACTGCGGATAATTTCTTCGCGCTTATGCGGTCCGGGCAGCATATAGGTGTTTCGCATACGCGGTAAAGGAGCAAAGCGGAAACTTTCGCGCCTGCCGCTTCCTGTGGGTTTAACTTTGTAATGCTTTGCACTTAGGCGATCGTGCAAATAACTTTTCATAATACCGTTTTCTATCAAATAAGTTTTTTCGGTATCATTTCCTTCGTCATCAACATTAATTGAGCCGCGCACATTTGGATTAGTACCGTCATCCACAATGGTAACAAAATCTTCGGCTACTTTTTTCCCGATTTTATCCGCAAAAATAGAAATCTCTTTACGGTTAAAATCAGCTTCAATTCCATGTCCGATGGCTTCGTGCAGTAAAATACCCGAACTACCGGCAGAAAGTACCACTTCCATTTCGCCCGGTTGGGGTTTACCTGCCTCAAACAGTGCCACTGTACTTTCTACGGCTTCACGTGCCAAACGGTCGATATTTTCAGGAGTGAAAAATTCAATACCGTAACGCCCCGATAAGTTAAAACTGTTTTGCTCTTTTTGTCCGTCTTGCTCGGCAATACACGAAACGGAAATTTGCCCCATCGGCTGATAGTCATAGGTGATACGCCCTTCGGAATTGGCAAATAAAATATAGGTGGTAGAATTGGTAAACGAAATGTTTACTTTAATAACCCGCTTGTCCAAAGCAAAGGCTTTCTCGTTAATTTGCTGTAAATACGGAATTTTTTCATTTACACCAACGGTTTCCCATGAGCGTTTTATCGGATAATAATTTGCCGGAAAATGCTCCTGGAAACTAATGTTGTTAAATTCTCTGTTGTGTTTGGCTATGTTTGCTGCCGTTCGTGCTGCTTTTTTCATTGCTTCGGCAGTAATTACTTCGGTAAAGGAATAACCTGTTTGGTTTCCGTTAAGCACGCGAATACCTACCCCCATATCAATATTTGAGAAAGCGCGGTTTACGGCACTATCTTCCAAGCCGATGTATTCGGCAATGCTGTGTTGAAAATAAATATCGCAATAATCACCGCCTTTTGACAGGGCTTCTGCCATTGTTTGGCGGATGATTTCTTCTGTAACCTGAAAATGTAATAAATAATCGTTTATGTTCATAAATCTATAATTTCTAAAATTGGGTTAATGGGGAATTGGGATAATGGGGGATTACTAATTATCTTAAATTCCCTTTGTTATATTAATAGCTGTGTGTATCTTCTTTTTTTCAAACATAAAAAATACAATTTTGTTATGTGTTTTAAAAGAAAGTTTTAATCGTACAGTCTTAATTCTTCCATTAAAACCCTTCGGGACGTTCAAAAATTAAAATTACCGTATTGTTGCCTTCTTTCAGTCCTAGTGATTTTCCGTATTTCGAAACAGGGTCGCCGTTATTGTCCAAACCAATCCAAATTTCATTTTTTGTCAGTAAAAGAGCTTCTGCCATACCATATTGCGGAGTTGAGTTTTTAAAAATACGTTCTCCGTTTTTATATACAATATGTTGAAATGAATAAGAAAATGTTTTGTTGGTTTTTACATCAATTCTAATAACCGTGCCTGAACTTCGTTCAAGAATATATAAATAGCCGTTTTCGTATTTCATATCCGAAATATCGTATCCTATTGTTTGATTAGCCAATACTTTTTTAAAAGGTTCGCCAATGATGCCTGTTTTTAGGTTAATTCTAAAAATTCTACGAGGTTCACGCTCTTTGGCAAGGTACAGAAAACCATTTTTACTATCAAAAGCAATACCTTCCAAACCTTTATTTCCCCAATCTTTATTATTAATTCCTGCTCTTTCCCATTCAATATTAATATCTTTCAATTTGCAACTATCCGTAAGCATTAAAACATTATCATACCATTCATTGATTAGGAAAAATTTATTCATATAAACATCAATTCCTTCAAAGTCAATTTTCCGGTCAGGACAAAGTATTTTTTCAGCTTCAATTTTAAATGAGTTTGTACCGATATCAACACGATAAATAAAGTTATTCCATTTTTTATCGCCTACAACAAAAATTTTATTTTCAAATTCACAAATACCACTCAAATCAAAACGCTCGTTTTTATCTTGCTCAAATTGTTTAACTCCATTTTGTTTTAATTTAAGATTTTTTATGTTTTTGGATAATTCAGTTTTGCGGTAGTATTTATACTCTTCAATTGTATTAAATACCGGACATGATAATTCGTCAATCAAATACCTGTAAGCGGAAAGAATTTGCATTTGTTTATTGATTTCTTTTTCAGAAAGTTCTTTTTTCCGTTTTTTTGTAATTTTTAGAGGTTGCACCCTAATGGCTTCACATTCAAAATCAAACATTATGGAAGCAACCGGTTTATTTGTTTTATCAAAAAAAACAACCGCATGATGCGGATTAAAGCATTTACTTAAACCAATTATCAACCCATCTATTTTTTTGTTTGTTAAATCAATTAAC
>JALWNR010000643.1 GCA_027083715.1 Bacteroidales bacterium | reverse complement strand
GGAAATAATAGCATAAAAGAATATCTGGAAAAATATTACAGCAGTAAAAATTGACTTTTGAAAATTCAATTATATCAAACTGCTATCAAAAAAAAAATCTTTGGTATTATGCCGAATGATTAACAAATAGAGATTTTTTCTGTCAAAAAATGTTTAAAAATCATATATTTGGCAGTTAATTTTTTCCTAATTACTGATTAAAACACTATGGAACATCATTTTTCTATTTTAGATTACGGAATTTTTATTGCCTATGCTTTGTTAATTATTGGCGTGGGATTATGGGTTTCACGCAACAAAAAAGGACATACAAAAAACTCCGAAGATTATTTTTTAGCCAGTAAATCACTAACTTGGTGGGCAGTAGGTGCTTCTCTGATTGCAGCAAATATATCTGCAGAGCAATTTATCGGAATGTCAGGCTCCGGATTTGCCATTGGCTTAGGTATAGCTTCTTACGAATGGATGGCTGCAATTACATTAATTTTAGTAGGAAAATTCTTTCTACCTGCATTCATCAATAAAGAAATTTATACCATGCCGCAGTTCCTCGAAAAACGATACGATAATCGCGTACGCACTATTTTAGCAGTTTTTTGGCTATTGGTTTTTGTTTTTGTAAACTTAACATCAGTACTTTACCTTGGTGCTTTGGCAATGGAAACCATACTGGGTATTCCTATGATGTACGGAATTATTGGCTTGGCTCTTTTTGCAGCTGTGTATTCACTTTATGGAGGACTATCAGCTGTTGCATGGACAGACGTTATACAGGTAATTTTTCTTGTAGGCGGAGGTTTAATGACTACATGGCTTGCTCTTGATTTTGTTAGCGATGGACAAGGTGTAATTGCAGGTGCTAAAATGCTCTTAGAAAAAGCCCCTGAAAAATTCCACATGATTTTAGAAAAAGACAATCCGTACTATATGGACTTACCCGGTATTAGTGTGCTAGTTGGCGGCATGTGGGTTGCAAACCTATATTATTGGGGTTTCAACCAATATATTATTCAGCGTGCATTAGCTGCTAAAAGCCTCAACGAAGCACAAAACGGAATTATTTTTGCCGGATTTCTTAAAATAATCATTCCTTTAATTGTTGTCGTACCCGGTATTGCAGCCTTTGTTCTGGTAAACGAACCCGAAACGCTGCAACATCTGGGAGCAGCTTCAGAAAATATTATGCCTACGCTTGATCATGCCGACAGAGCATATCCTTGGTTACTGGGTTTTTTACCTGCAGGAATTAAAGGTTTAGCCTTTGCTGCCTTAGCTGCTGCAATAGTGTCTTCATTAGCTTCAATGCTTAACAGTACTTCTACCATTTTTACCATGGACATTTTCAAGCAATTTATCAATAAAAATGCAAGCGAAACCAAATTAGTAAACGTGGGTAGATTAACCGCAGCAGTGGCTTTAATAATTGCAGGAGTAATTGCTCCGACTTTAAGTACATTAGACCAGGCTTTTCAATACATACAAGAATACACAGGTATGGTTAGTCCCGGAATTTTAGTTATTTTCCTATTCGGATTATTTTGGAAAAAAACCACGCCCAATGCTGCATTATGGGTAGCAGTTTTAACACTTCCTGTGGCAATAGCTCTAAAATTTGGTGTTTCCGGTATTCCTTTCATGGATCAAATGGGTTTATGCTTTTTGATTTTAAGTGGTGTAATCATTTTTATCAGTCATTTAGAGCGTAAAACAGTAATAGTTAAAGGCTTGGATTTACCTGCCAATATTTTTAAAACATCAATGAGTTTTAATATTGGTGCAGTAGTAATTACTACCATTATAGCCGTACTGTACATAATGTTTTGGTAAAACTATTTATTTGTAAAAATGGATTAAAAGTAAAAATCAGATACAAAACTCTAAGCCTTGTGCTACCAAAAAAAATAAAATATTGATTAACAACACATTAGCCAAGGAAAAATATTGCTTCCTGATTTATATTAGTAATGTAAGCTACAAGGAAGGCAAATATCAATCGATAAATATTCAGCTAATAATTTCAGGCAAAATACTGCAACAAAATTGGCAAGATTTAACTCCCTGAGGATTTTCTGCACCACAAACCGGACATATATATGCTTTGTTTTCCTGTGGATCGTCTAAAATCAATTCACTGCAATGAGGACACATTAAATCATCATCACGTACCTCTTTTTGGCAACTCGGACAAGTTCTGTTCATTTTTTATCGTGATCTGTCAAATTTATGTTTTGAATAAGCAAATTCAATACTTACACCCAAAGATGATTTATAAATCGGTTTCATTAAAAAACCATACGTATTATTATATGTAGCAGAATGTATGGTTTCTTCTTCAATATCACTGGTAACAAATATTACAGGAATATCAAAACGCTCAGAAATAATTTTAGCAGTTTCAATACCGTCCATTTCACCCGTAAGATGAATATCCATAAGAATTACATCCGGACGGTTTATTTCACAAATTTGCAATGCTTCCTCTCCTGTTTGCGAAATGCCTACCAAATCATGACCCAACTGCTTTATAAACATCTCAAAAATGGTACAAAGCATTTTATCATCTTCTACAATCAGTATTTTTTTTTTCAAAACAAGTTTTTTTAAGTTTTTTTTCTGATTTTGAAATTTAAAATGAAT
>JALWNR010000642.1 GCA_027083715.1 Bacteroidales bacterium | reverse complement strand
TAAGGACTGTTTTTTTTATATTTTGAATCATATAAGATAAATTAGAATTTTCCACAGATTACACAAATTAACGCAGATTATTAATTCTTGCAAAACCAAAACGATATTTTAACCTATAAGACATCTGTCAGTAGTCTGACAGGTTATAAGAGTGCTATTTTTCCATAGATTACACAAATTAGTATAGGTTTTTATAAAACTAAAGTTGATAGACAAATAACTTGCACTAATTCTACTAATCTGTAGATTAAAAAATTAATGCAAATTAGTTCAGTTTGATAAAATATTGAAATAAATCTGGTTTATTCTTTTCCCAAAAATAAAAAAAAGCACTTCAATATTGAAGTGCTTTTAAAGTTTAAAATTCTTGCTTTTACCAAATTACCGGTCGTTGTTCCGGTGTACGGTATAATTTATCAGTTTCTTTGATGTTGAATACTTCATAAAATTCAGGTACGTTAAATAAAGCACCGTTTACACGATATTCTCCGGGTGAATGAACATCATTCTCTAGGCGGTTTTTCAACTCTTTATCACGAATGTTTTGTCTCCAAATAGTTGCATACGATAAGAAAAAGCGTTGAATGGGTGTAAATCCGTCAATTTTTTCGTTCGGATCAATACCTTTTTCTTTCATGTTGATTTTAAAGGCTTCCAAAGCAATGGTTAAACCACCAAAATCAGCAATATTTTCACCTAAAGTCAATTCACCATCCACATGCATAGAATCAATTGCCATAAATCCATTGTACTGATTAACCAGTTTTCCGGTTTGTTCTTCGTATTTTTTAGCATCTTCTTCTGTCCACCAATCGTTCAGGTTTCCGTCCTTATCGTATTGTCTGCCCTGATCGTCAAAACCGTGTGTGGTTTCATGTCCGATTACCACGCCAATGGCTCCATAATTTACAGCATCATCAGCATTTACGTTAAAAAACGGTGGTTGTAAAATGGCGGCAGGGAACACAATTTCGTTGCGGTTCGGACTGTAATAAGCATTAACGGTTTGCGGAGTCATTCCCCACTCGTCTTTATCTACGGGTTTACCGATTTTGTTTATCATGTATTCAAAATTAAACTTATTGCTTGCCATTAAGTTCTTTACAAATGAGTTACGTGTAATTTCCAGACCGGAATAATCTCTCCACTTATCAGGATAACCTACTTTTACATTAATTGCTGCTAATTTTTCCAATGCGGCTTTTTTAGTGTCATCACTCATCCATTGTAAGTTATTGATTCTGATTTTTAATGCCTTTTTCAGATTAGCTACAAGCTCGGTAATTTTTTGTTTTGCTTCCGGCGGGAAGTATTTCTCCACATAAATCTGACCAATTGCTTCGCCTAATTCTGAGCTGACTGTGTTTTGTACACTTTTCCATCTGGGTTTCATTTTTTGTTGCCCAAGAAGACTTTTTGCATAAAAATTAAAGTTTTCTGTTACAAAATCATCACTTAAGTAAGGTGCGGATTGATTAATTAACTTCCAGTTCAAAAAATCTTTCCAGTTATCCACAGAGGTGTTGGCAAACAATTCACCAAGACCTTTGGTAAATTTCACTTGTGCAATGTTAATGCTGTCAATCTGAACATTACTCAAAGATGAAAGAAACAACTCCCAATCAAATCCGCTAGCTTCTTTTTGTAAATCGGCAACCGACATTTTATTATAAGTAGCTTGCGGGTCGCGATTTTCCAGATTGGTGAATGAAAATTCTGCCATTTTGGTTTCAATGTTCATGATTTTATCCGCAAGTTGTTTGGCTTCTTTATCGGTTTTATCCAAAAGCTTATAAATGTTTTGAATGTGCTGTAAATAATCTTTACGGATGGTTTCCGAACGCTCATCTTTTTTTACATAATAATCGCGGTTTGGTAAACCTAAACCTGCTTGCCACATATTGGCAATTACCATTGAACTGTTTTTTTCGTCCGGCGAAGCATAAATATAAAAGAAAGGTGTGATGCCGTAGGCTTGCAATTCGGCAGCCATTTTAATCACATCTTCTTTTGTTGATAATTGGCTGATTTTATCAAAGTAAGGCTGCAGTTCTTTGATTCCTTCCTCATTACGCTTAACGGAATCCATTCCGGAAGCATAAAAATCACCAATTTTTTGTTTGTTACTGCCTTTTGGTGCATTTTTATCGTTCATTGCATCATTAATCAGGCTTTTGAGTTTTTCTCTGTTTTTTTCAATCAACTCATCAAAGGCACCGTAACGGGTTTTGTCGTCCGGTATCGGGTTGGAAGCCATCCATGTTCCGTTTACATAACGATAGAAATCGTCGCCCGGATTTATAGTGGTGTCCATGTAGGCAGTGTTAATTGCCGGTTCTTGTTTGCTTTGCTCTGTTTGATTGCAAGCAAATGCAAATGGAAGTATAACAAGTAAATACTTCCCCCATTTAAATATTTCCTTTTTCATTTTTGATTAATTTTAGTGAATATTGAATTGCGAAATTAGGAAAAAAATTGAAGTAGTGTGTAAATTTTAAAGAAAAGATACATTGCATAAGCCTCCCTGCCTGTGAAAACTTCAAGTCGTATGTTGATAGGCGAATATTTGAACGTTTAAATAAGTAAAGCATCGCACCAACGGTGTAAAATCTGCGTTAATTTGCGCTCATCTGTGGAC
>JALWNR010000641.1 GCA_027083715.1 Bacteroidales bacterium | reverse complement strand
ATTTTGTTTCCAGAGCAAGAATTTTTTCCTCTGCACCCAAAATCTTACTTTCGTATTCTTTCAGTTCCTCGCTGATGTATCTTTCGGCACTTACCAATGTTTGTTTTCGCACCCATTCCGGCGGAACTTTATCTTTATGCGTATTACGCACCTCAAAATAATATCCGAAAACATTATTATAACCGATTTTTAATGTAGCAATTCCGGTACGCAAAACTTCACGTTCCTGTATTTTTTTCAAAAAATCCTTACCGGAAAATGCAATATTACGTAAATCATCCAATTCCTGTGATACACCCTCTTTAATTACATTCCCTTTTTGCACCTGTACGGGCGGATCTTCCATTATTTCACGCTCAATACGCTCTTTAATTGTCAGGCAAGGGTTTAATTGTTCGGCAAGTTTACGTAAATTGGGTTCATCGGCTGCCAAACAATATTCTTTTATCGGAATAATGGCATTAAAAGCATTTTTCAACTGCACCACTTCACGCGGATTAACACGCAAAAGTGCCACTTTTGAAATCAAGCGTTCCAAATCGCCAATTTGCTTAATTTGTTTTTCAATGGCTGATTTTGTTTCTTGGTTTTGAACAAAAAATTCCACCATATTCAGGCGGTCATTTATCGGTTGAATGTTTTTTAAAGGCAAACTCAACCATCGTTTCATCAGGCGTGCCCCCATTGGTGACCATGTACGGTCAATTACATCAATCAAAGCTTTTCCGCCATAATGTACGGGCGACAATAACTCAAGATTTCGGATGGTAAATTTATCCAACCATACATGCAATTCTTTTTCTATCCTGTTAAGCTTTGTAATGTGCTTATTTTCGGTATGGTGGGTTAAATCAAGATATTGTAGAATAGCTCCTGCCGAAACATTTCCGGTTTGCAGGTTTTCAACCCCAAATCCCTTTAATGATTTGGTATCAAATTGCTTAAGCAATCGCTCTATTGCCGTATCTTCCGAAAACATCCAGTCTTCCAAAGGATAAACATAAAATTTACTGCCAAAAAGCTCTTTAAAACGCTCCTGTTTACTGCGCTCTACCAAAACCTCTTTGGGCTTAAAACTAACCAGTAACTTATCAATGTAATCAAAACTGCCTTGCGCTGTATAAAACTCTCCGGTTGATAAATCCAAAAAGGCAATTCCTGCATCTTTTTTGCCAATATTTACACAAGCCAGATAATTATTTTCTTTATGCTCCAATACATTGTCATTAATTGTAACACCCGGCGTAACCATTTCGGTAACACCACGTTTTACAATTTTTTTGGTCATTTTCGGATCTTCCAGTTGCTCGCAAATTGCAACCCTCTGCCCTGCCCTGACTAACTTAGGTAAATAGGTATCCAATGCATGATAAGGAAAACCTGCCAGTTCAACATAAGAAGCTGCACCATTTGCTCTTCGTGTTAGCGTAATTCCCAAAATTTCAGACGTTTTTATGGCATCTTCGGAGAAAGTTTCGTAAAAATCGCCAACACGAAATAATAAGATAGCATCCGGATGTTTTGATTTAATATCCAGATATTGCTTCATCAACGGAGTTTTTACAGGATTTTTTGCCAATTTGTCAATTTTTTAATTATCAATCAACAAATGTAGAAAAGAATTTTTTCATAAAAACATACTGTTAATAACTTTGGATATTTTTCTTTAATATCACGTGCTGATAAAGATTTTACGGCAAACTAACGTTTAATATAAAATCTGTTAATATCCAAATTAATTTGAATATTTTTCATTATCCTATGATAAGAATTATTTTTTTTTATATAGATTTGCGCCGCAGATTACAGATAATTATTTTTTATTTGTAGCTTATTAACCTAAATTTACTAACTAATTTATTAAAACTATGAAAAGAATTCTATTTTTTCTTGTAGGGATTTTTTTATTTGCCAACCTACAAGCGCAAGAAGTTGAGAAACTTTATGTGGGGCAAAACGGAACACCCAACTTTATTAAATTTAACACCAAAAACAAAGCAGCCGCTCTAACCGATGCACAAACAGTTTTAAAAACTTATGTTTTTATCCAGTCTGATGATGAGGCAAAAAAAGTGGCAGTTTCTCAGGACAAATTAGGCTTTACTCACGAAAAATACCAGCAATATTATAAAGGTATTAAAGTAGAGCATGGATTGTACTCAGTTAATAAACGTGGTTCTATCATTGAATCCATGAATGGTGAGTATGTTTTTGTTAAAGACAATTTTAGAACCAGTCCTGTTTTATCAGAGGATGCAGCATTGCAAAAAGCATTGCAATTTGTAGGAGCTCAAAAATACATGTGGCAAGATGCACAGAATGAGGCTTTTGCAAAAGAAACAGAAAAAGCAGGAACTTATTTTCCAAAAGGTGAATTAGTTATTGTTCAGGATTTTCGCGCTTCAACAAAAGAAGAATATCTAAAACCGGTACTGGCATACAAATTTGATATTTATGCAGAAAAACCTTTAAGCAGAGATTTTATCTATGTAGATGCGATGACAGGTAAAATTGTTCTTAAAAATCAAATCATTAAGCACTGTTTTGATTTTACACACGAACACACCGCTGCAAATGTTGTAAAAACACACAAAAAAGAATATTCAATTAATGCTGATGCTACCGGTTCAGCAGCAACACGTTATAG
>JALWNR010000640.1 GCA_027083715.1 Bacteroidales bacterium | reverse complement strand
TTATTTACAAAAAAAAATAATCAAGAACAACAAGATTCTATATTAATTATCGAAGCACAAAAGGAAGCAGATAAAATTATTGCTTCTGCCAGACATAAAGCATCCTTAATCCTTACAGCCTCAAAAAAAGATTCTGCCGATAGGGCATCGTCTTTGGAAAAGGTTACACAAAATTTAACAGACGAAGATTTTGAGAATCTGAATGTTGATGAGAAAGAGTTTAAAGAAAAAGAAACGGTTATTACCTATCAAAAGCAAATCCAAGAATTAACACAAAGACAAAACAAAACTGCTGCCGACAGTTTAGATATTCAAGAACATAAACTTAGTTTACGTAAAGAATTTATAGAGCTTGCACATTTGAAATTAGAAAAAGATCGACTGTTAGCCAGAACGAAGGAGGATAAAATAAAAATTCAGCAAAGAGAAGCTGAGTTGTTTTTGATAGAGCAAAATATGAAAATGGCAGAACAAGAAATTAACGCAGCACGTAAAGAGCTTGTATTGAAAGATTTACAGATTAAACAAAAAAATATTATTATTTATGGTACCTTATTGGGATTGCTTCTGCTATTTATTTTGTTAATCGTTATTTATCAACATTATCGGGAAAAGAAAAAGATGAATCAAACCTTGGAAGCACAAAATAAAAAGCTAGAAGTACAAAATAAAAAAATAAAGGAGCAAAACCACCAAATAATGGCAAGTATTAAATCCGGTGAGCGAATTCAATCGGCAATTTTACCCTCTAACCAACTCTTAACACATTTTTTCCCCGAATCTTTTGTATTTTTCTTACCAAGAGATGTTGTTAGTGGTGATTTTTATTGGTTTTCTGTTCAAGACGATAAATTATTTGTAGCTGCAGTTGATTGTACCGGGCATGGAGTTCCGGGTGCTTTCATGTCGCTGATTGGCAACACTCTTTTGAATCATATTGTAAATGAAAAAGGCATTTATACACCTTCTGAGATATTGAAAGAGTTGCATTTGGGCGTTCGTCAGGCTTTGAGTCAAAGTCGCTCAAAAGAAAGTGAAGATCATGCAGATGGTATGGATATTTCTTTGTGCCGTTTTGATAAAAAAAATAAAGAGATACGACTTGCTTTGGCAAACCATACTGCTTTTATTTTAAATAATGGTGAAGTAATTGAGATCGAAGGTGATGAATTTGGCATTGCCGATGAATTAATCGGTGATGATAAGCCGGAATTTACCGACCATATTTTCCCAATGGATAAATCAGCTACTTTATATATGTTTTCTGATGGCTTCCCTGACCAATTTGGCGAAGCCAAAAATAAAAAGTTTTATATCTCAAATTTAAAAAAATTATTTATTGAAAACGAATCTCTTTCTATGAAAGAACAATATAACGAATTAAGTAACAAGTTTCAGCAATGGAAAGGCACTAATCGTCAGCTTGATGATGTTTTGGTTATGGGTTTTAAACTTGATTTATAGCATTCAATAGTTCGGGAAGTATTTCGCCTGCCTTTCCTTGTAAAAATATATCCGTTATATGATTTGTATAGTTTGAGTTTTCTACATTAATTTCAATTATTTTAGCACTGTTTTGTTTTGCTATTTGTGGTAGCATAGATGCAGGCATTACCTCTCCTGTAGTACCTATTACTAAAAATACATCAGACCTTTCTGCTGCATGTGATGATTTTTGTGCTGCTTCAGGTGGAATTCCTTCTCCAAAAAATATAAAATCCGGTTTTAAAACTCCATTGCATTTTTTACATAAAGGTGGTAAAATGCTTAAATCAACATCAGGTGAGTGGTATTTTGCTCCGCATTTTGTACACACCATAGTTTGTGCTGTACCGTGATACTCATAAACTTCTTTACTACCGGCTTTTTGATGCAAGTTATCAATGTTTTGTGTAATAAGAGCCTTTAAAATACCCATTTTTTCCATTTCGGCTAGTGTTGTATGTGCAGGATTTGGGTTTGCTTTGCCAAAAAAATCGTAAAATAATTTCTTAATTACCCGCCATGCATCTTTGGTATTTGTGTGAAAATAATTTATATCTAATACAACAGGGTCGTATTTGCTCCATAAACCGTCATTTCCTCTAAATGGCGGAATCCCGCTTTCAACAGATATTCCCGCTCCTGTAAAAGCAGTAGCAAATTTTGCTTTTTTTAATAATTCGGCTGCTTTTATTGTATTTTTATCCATAGTATATTTAATTTTAGAAACGTAGTTCAATTTCAAATCGTTCTTTTGTAAACTAACATTTGAATGCCTGTCTTTATATTAGATTTTAAATTGATATTTTTAAATAGTCTTTATTTTAATTTGCTGATAATAATCATATTGTGGCAGCAGTCCGAATTTCTGTATTATAAATCTTTAAAAATTCTAGCTAAAGAATATCCGGGTGCTTTTACTTCTAAATCCAAAAAATATCCGAAAGGTGTTTGTGCAGTTTTGTAATTTGCATTTTGTAAGCGAGCTTCGGCTTTGTCAAACAGTTCTTTTGTAAATTCAGGTTTTGCTTTACTTTCAGATAAATGTGCAAACGAATGTAAAATTACTGTATTGGTTTCATTTTTTTTGGCAGCCCACTTTAAATTTTTCACCAATTTTTTTTCAATTGATGTTAAAAAAATATTGCTCACTAGATGTGTTAGGAGTATC
>JALWNR010000639.1 GCA_027083715.1 Bacteroidales bacterium | reverse complement strand
TAATACACTTGAAATTAAAAATACCCTATGAAAAATCATTAATTTTAATAAAAAAAATCAAATTTAATAAAACTAAACTTTTTAATTATACCTTAAATCCACAAAATTACCTTCGGTGAGGTCAGGCTTTATTACTTATATTCAATTGAATACCTGATTATTTAAAATTTTCATGAATTTTCACATTTGCCTGTGCGGTTAATAAAACAAGGTAATAATCGTATCAATACAAAAAATCATTGTAAGGAAAACGTGTTACATGAATTTTCTTTACATATTCATACAAACGTTCACGGAGGTCTTCAATATTCTTTTTATCCTTGGCGGATATAAAAAAGCATTGCTGATCATTTTTTTCAGCAATCCAATTATGTTTAATCTCCTCTAAACTATAATTTTCTTTTTCTTTAGGAGTTAAATCATCTTCATCTTTCTTTGTATATGAAAAAGCGTCTATTTTGTTGAAAACATAATACATGGGTTTATCCTTCGCTCCTATTTCAAACAAAGTTTTATTTACTACTTCTATTTGTTCTTCATATCCGGAGTGTGAAATATCAACCACATGCAGTAAAATATCCGATTCACGAACCTCATCCAAAGTTGATTTAAAAGATTCAACTAAATGATGGGGTAGTTTGCGTATGAAACCAACAGTGTCGGATAATAAAAAAGGAAGATTTCCAAGAACAACTTTCCGAACGGTAGTATCTAAAGTGGCAAAAAGTTTGTTTTCGGCAAAAACTTCTGATTTGCTTAAAAGGTTCATTAATGTAGATTTACCGACATTTGTATAACCTACTAAGGCAACTCTTACCATTTTCCCTCTGTTTTTGCGCTGAACTGCTTTTTGTTTATCAATTTTTTCTAATTCACGTTTTAGCTTGGCTATTTTATCACGGATAATCCTTCGGTCGGTTTCAATTTCAGTCTCTCCCGGACCACGCAAACCAATTCCTCCACGCTGTCGTTCAAGATGAGTCCACATTCGTGTTAATCTGGGTAAAAGATACTGATATTGAGCCAATTCTACTTGTGTTCTTGCATGAGCAGTACGTGCACGTTTGGCAAAAATATCTAATATAAGATTGGTACGGTCAAGAATTTTAACTTTTAATTCTTTTTCAATATTTTTTAATTGAGAAGGGCTAAGCTCATCATCAAAAATCACCAATTCAATATCGTTTTCACGAATGTAGGCAGCTATTTCCAGTAATTTACCACTTCCTACAAAAGTTTTCGGATTTGGAAACTCCAGCTTTTGGGTAAATCGTTTTAAGGGAATGGCTCCTGCTGTTTCCGCTAAAAAAGCTAATTCATCAAGATATTCACGTAATTGATTTTCATCCTGCTCTTGACTAATCAATCCTATTAAAATAGCTCTTTCCTCTGTTTGTTCTATGTTTAAATATTCGCTCATATAAAAATTTGTAGCTGCAAAATTATCAATAAAATAGAATAGTACTAAAATTAGACCTATTTAAATCATAAATCTATTATTTTTTTGCTAAAATAAAGACAAATATCTGCTTAACGCAAAAATTAAACAGCTTAATTCATCGATTCTTTTACAGGAAACATGTATTGTCGGTTTATTGCAAAAATTCCGATAATTAAAATAATGGCAGACAACACAAACATACTGAAATACAAAGTTTTGTTGCTAAATATTTCGTAAAATGTAAACAGCTCGCCTTTTGAAGCTATGCCTACAATAAAACCGATAAGATTATTAACAAAATGAATAAACATACCCGGAATTAACGAACCCGTTTTGTAATAAGCCCAACCAATAAACAATCCGGCAAAACCGGCACCAATAAATTGCCAAGGATTCAGGTGTGCCGAACCGAATATAATTGCCGACCAAATAATTGCTTTACGAGGAGAATAATTTTTTAGAAAGCCCTCTAAAATAATCCCTCTGAAAAATAATTCTTCAAATATTGGTGCTGCAATAACGAGTGTTAAAAATGCAAAAATATTAGGTTTAAGCATTTCTTTAAACATATCTTCAAAACTTTTGGGCATGGGAAGAAGTTCTGTTAAAGGGTCTATAAGGATAATCAATGCCAAAGTCATGATTAAAAATATAGCTATTAATTGAAAGGGTACTTTTTTAAATTTCCAATTTAGAGCACTTTCTGTATTTTTTATTTTGCTTTGTGCAATTTTTATAATCCAAAAAAAGGAAATTACATAAGCAAGTAAAACACCAAAGGATCTTAAATATTCAGCTACAGCCGGAGAATTTTCAAATAAATCAGCCAAAACAAAAAAAGCGATTGAAGGAATTGCTGCGGGAATAGAAATTAAGAACAATTGTAAAATCAGAACAAATGATTGCTTAATATTTGGAAAATGTTTTGTCATGATTATTTATGGTTTAAAGTCTTTGATTGATAAAACTAAATATCCTCTTTATGCAAGTTTTTAAAACAGTTTATATGCAGTACATACATTTTCATGATATTAAACTTAACCCGCAAAATTCAAATGTATTTAATTATGGCTAATATTTGTTAAAACAAAAATTATATGGTTCTACTACCATTTTAGTGGGTAAAAAATCTTTGTTCAATTATTGATATATAAATTATGTATATTTTACATCTAATATTAATTAAATACAATAAGAACACTCAATAAACAATAAGAACAC
>JALWNR010000638.1 GCA_027083715.1 Bacteroidales bacterium | reverse complement strand
TTTATAAGCTGACTAAACACCATGATAAAAAAACTTTTAATACTCATTATACTTGCAGTAGCAAGTTCTTTATTTTTTTTAACATTGAATAAAAAAAATAAACTTAAAATCCGAATTATTGAAACAACAGATGTTCATGGAAGCATTTTTCCCTATGATTTTATTAAAAATGAGAAAACAGACCATTCATTAGCTAATGTTTATACATACGTAAAAGAGCAAAGGAAAAATTCTGATTTAGAAACCATTCTACTGGATAATGGTGATATATTACAAGGTCAGCCGGTAGTTTATTATTCTAATTTTGAAGCAACAGATAGAGAACATATTTGTGCCCAGGTAATGAATTTTATGCAATACGATGCCGGTACTGTTGGTAATCATGATATTGAAGCCGGACATCCTGTGTATGATAAACTCAGTAAAGAGTTTAATTTTCCGTGGTTGGCTGCAAATGCGATAAATACGAAAACCGGAAACCCCTACTTTACACCTTATACAATAATTGAACGACAAGGGGTTAAAATAGCCGTATTAGGTTTAATTACTCCTGCCATACCTAATTGGTTGCCCGAAAATATTTGGTCGGGTATAGAGTTTGAAGATATGATTGTTACATCCAAAAAATGGATAAAAATTATTAAAGAAAAAGAGCAACCGGATATTATTATCGGCTTGTTTCATTCCGGAATTGATTATACTTACGATAATAGTACTGCTGAAACATATAAAAATGAGAATGCAACACAATTGGTTCCGAAAAATGTAGATGGTTTTGATGTGGTTTTTGGCGGACACGATCATCAAAAATATAATTTTACGGTAAAAAGTCCGGACGGAAGTGATGTATTAATTATGGACCCGCGTAGTTATGCGCGCTGTATGGCAGTTGTAGATATAGAATTAAGTTGGAATGAAGAAAAAAATGCATGGGATAAAAAAATTAGTGGTCAAATAATTGATACAGATACTATAATTCCCGATAAGTCTTTTATAAATAAATTTTCCGATTTTTTTGAGGAAACTAAAAAATATGTAAATCGTGAAATTGGAACTTTTACAAAAACTATAGCAAGTAAAGATGCTTTATTTGGGGATTCTGAATTTGCCGATTTAATTCACACAATTCAATTAAAAATAAGTAAAGCTGAAATTTCTTTTACCGCACCCTTGAGTTATGATTCTGAAATTAAAAAAGGAAACATCTATGTGCGCGATATGTTTAATCTTTATCGTTATGAAAATTTACTTTATACTATGCGTTTAAGCGGGAAAGAAGTAAAAAACTATCTTGAATATTCCGTAAATTTATGGTTTAACAGAATGCAAAATAAAAATGACCATTTGTTAAAATTAAAAGAAAACAAGGAGGGTAATTTACATCTTGCATCGGCATATTACAATTTTTCATCAGCTGCCGGAATTAATTATGTTGTTGATTTAAAAGCCCCCGAAGGTGAAAGAGTACGTATTTTAAAGCTGAGTTCGGGTAAAGAGTTTGATATGAATAAAGAGTATCTGGTTGCAGTTAACTCATACAGAGGTAATGGTGGCGGAGGGCATCTTATTAAAGGTGCAGGAATTCCAAAAGATGAATTGTCGGAAAGGGTGGTGCATTCTACGGATAAAGATTTGCGCTATTATATGATAAAATGGATTGAAGAGCAAAAAACAATTACTCCTTCATGTGATCACAATTGGACATTAATACCTGAAACTTGGTATCAAAAAGCCAAAGTAAAAGATATGAACTTACTATTTCCTGAAAATTAGGGTTTTGTAATAGGAATTTTAAAATAAAATGTAGAGCCTTTGCCCGGACGGCTCAGGATTTGTAATTCACTGTTATGGGCAGCTAAAAACTCTTTGCAGATTGCAAGACCTAAGCCGGTGCCTTGTTCATTTAAAGTACCTTGCGATGAATGAAATTCATCAGTCTCAAGAATTTTTTTAACAATATCTTCTGTCATTCCCACGCCTGTATCAACAACTGAAATTTCAACAAAGCCATTTTTATCATTTGCCGAAACAGATATTTTACCTCCTTCTGCAGTAAATTTAATTGCATTATTTATTAAATTACGAATTACGGTATTAATCATATTTTTGTCGGCATACACAAAATTATCAGTTTTGTCGGTAAAAATAAGTTCAATTTCTTTCTTTTTTCCTGATTCATGAAATAATTTAATATTAATATCCAATAACTCATTAACATTAAATTTTTCGGGTTGGTATTTTATGGAACTACTTTGACTTTGTGCCCATTTTAATAAATTTTCAAGTAAAGTATGAATTTGTAAGGATGAATCGTGAATATATTCGGCATATTGTGTTTTTTCTTCTTCGGATAAACCTGCTTCCTGATCAATCAGGAGTTCAGAAAACCCAATTAATGCATGTATCGGGTTCTTTAAATCATGGGCAACAACCGAAAGTAACTTCTCTTTTGTTTTGTTTGAACGATACAATTCATCTCTTTGAAATTCCAGTTCTTCTGCTTGTGTTTGAATTTCTTCTTTGTTCTGTTGAATTTCTTCATTTTTAAGTTGAACAATTTTCAAGGCTTCTTTTTTCTTTTTATATTGCAGATACCATAAAATAGCTGAAACAAATGAAATTATAAAAATAATGATCAAAAAGTAAATAATATTTCTTTTAACTTGAA
>JALWNR010000637.1 GCA_027083715.1 Bacteroidales bacterium | reverse complement strand
AATCAAATATGATGCTCAGGTATATTACATCAAATTTATCCAAAATTCTTGCTTATTTTCAAAATCAAGCAATTTGCCATCAATTTCAGCTTCGATTTGAACTTTTACCCAGCCTTTTTTTAAATTACTTCGTCCTACTTTTAAAATTATAGGTGTTTCTCCTTGTTTTACATCTTCAACTGTTTTAATAAAGCTATTGAGCGGATAATCATTTGTTGATCCTCGTCGATACCATTTGAATTCAAATTTTTGTCCTTTAAGTTTTTGATTGGATTGCAAAACAATGACTATTTCTAATTTTTCGGGTAAAGGAATACCTGATTGTGCACGATTAATGTCAATCATTTTACCATCGGCAAGCCAATATATTTGTTTAGGAACTATTTTACTTGCGTTTTGTGAAAATCCATTGAACGATAAAACTGTAAGTAAAATACTGATTAATAATAAATTATGTTTCATTGTCTTGTTTAATTATTCAGCCGTAATTATGCCGCAATATTCATACCATGATATTATTCATTATTTCCGGATAGCAATGCTGTATTCCCCTTTTTGCAAATTATCAAGCATTAAATATGATTCTCTTCCATTTTTTGTCGGTTTTGCATCAGTAAGCACCCATTTATTAAGTGGATTTTTACGGTATAGTAAACGTATATTTTCAAATGTATATTTTGCCAAACTATTATCAAGTGCATAAGATAAATCAAAATAAAATTTTGCCGAAGCAGAAAAACCCTTATCTGCCACAAAACGAATCGTCCAGTATCTTTTGGCAAAATCATAGCCTTGCAATTGATATTTTGGTGCAATCCAGTGATGTGTAACATATACAAAAGCACTGTCATGCAAACTGTTAATTTGTAAATCAAAAAGTTCTTCTTTGAAATTTTGTTCGCCTGATTTTTTCACAATGCGGTATTCATCGGTAGTAGCATCGGGGATTTTTTCGTCAGGGTCAATTAACAGCATTAAGGGCTGATAATTTAATTTTCCCGATTTTATTTCTGATTTTCCCGAAAAGGGGATGCTTATTTTTCTGATTTTCCAATTTTCATCCAAAAAGCCAATTTCAAGCGGAGTGCTTAGGTATTTTTTTGCGATTTTTAATCTTTGATTAATTTTTAGGTAAATCAGGTATTTATCTTCTGATTTTTCTACTGTAAAATATTCGGTTGAAAAATGCGGAAATCCGGCATCAAATACCCAAAAATTAAAAAAATCAGTTAAATCTACTCCGGTTTGTTTTGTCAGATAGTCGCGAAACTCTGCCACCGAAATATCTTTAAAAGCATAATCGATAAAATATTGTTTTAGTGCAGAAAAAAACAAGCTGTCGCCCAAATATCCGCGCAGAGCATGTGCTACATCGGCTCCCTTTTTGTACACAGTAAAGCCGTAGGTATAATCGTGCGGCATACCGTATAGTGCACGGTATCCGCCATCATAAAGATGAGCAAATTGCAATACCTGCTTGTGTCGCTTACGGTTGTAATCGGTAAAATCTTTTTTGCCGTAATAATATTCACGAAAAATTGCCTCTGAGTAACTTGCCCATCCTTCGTTGAGCCACATATCTTTTTCAGAGCGGCAGGTTACCAAATTGCCAAACCAATGATGTGAAAGTTCATGTGCCAGCGTGTTTTCGCATTGCAAGCTGCCGTTGCAATTTGCCGAGTAGGCTATATTGGTGGCGTGCTCCATTGCACCTCCCTCAAAAGACGTGGAAACATATCCGATTTTTTCCCAGACATAGGCACCAAATGCAGCCTCAAAAGCATGCAAAAATTCTTTTACATGGATGAATGATTTTTTTCCCGCTTCAAATTCATCTTTATTAATGTAAATTTCAATCGGAATGATATTTTTTATCCCTTGAACAGTATCTTTCATCGCTTTATAGTCTGAAACAGCTATCGAGGACAGGTAAGTAGGGATGCTTTCGTGCAACTTCCAGTGCCAGATTTCGGTATTATTGCTTTGTGGTTTTATTTCGAGCAATGTTCCCGGGCAGGCTGCAGCATTTCCTTTTTTTACTTTTATAGAATACTCGTAGGTAGCCCTGTCGGTAAAATTATCAATACAAGGATACCAAACCCTGCCAAAATTAGGAGGAGTAGCAGCCATGCCTACACCGTAATTAAATGCATAAGTTCCGGTAATGAAAAATCCGCCCCATGCGGCATCTTTTTGCGGTTTTCCGTGATAAAAAACTGTAAGTTCCTGAATTTGATTCTTTTTTAAAGTTTTTTTCAGGGTAATACGCAAAATATTATTTTTGTGGGTAAACTTTTGTTCTTTTTTCCCGAAAAGGACTTTATCAACCTGCAAGCCTTGTAAATCCAAAGCTATGCTTTGAAGCTGATTAAATACGGGAGTAATGCTTAAAAGGGTTTCGCCTTTCAGTACCGGATTTTTTAAATCGGATAAATCCAGTTTTATGTGATAATGAACAACATCAACCGAATCACGATAAGTAAGTTTTTGGGCTGTTAGTGGAAAAGTAAAAAAACAAAATAAAATCAAAAACAGATATTTCATAAGGAAATAATTTTCTAATGAACGGATAAAAGGTGCTTTCAAAATACAAATTTACGAAAATATATGTAGGAATTATTTTGTAATTTGATAAGTTTGCACAAAAATAAGCTATGTTTTCAGCAGTTATTCTGGCAGCGGGCTATTCAAAACGAATGAAAGAGCCTAAGGCTTTATTAAAATTTGATAAAAATACGGTATTTATCGAACACATTGTTGTAAAATATTTACAGCACAAACTTTGCAATGAGCTTGTTGTTGTAGTAAACAGCAAACTTGCAAATTTATTACAAAA
The DNA here is from genome assembly GCA_027083715.1 of Bacteroidales bacterium. GTDB lineage: Bacteria > Bacteroidota > Bacteroidia > Bacteroidales > NBLH01 > NBLH01. The sequence continues at coordinate 8,425 of JALWNR010000637.1, read as the reverse complement.
CTATAAACTGGATATGCCTAAATTGAAAATTGCCGTGAATCATTATCCTGAAAAAGAGCGATTTTATTCAGTTCAATGTGGAATGAAAGCATTAACACATCCTGAAAATATTTTTTTGCACAATGCAGATAATCCGTTTGTAAACCTAAAAACACTGGATGAATTAATACTACGTATTAAGGGTTTTGATTTTGCCGTTCCGCAATACCAAGGTAAGGGCGGACATCCGATACTTTTAAGCCCCGAAATTGCGACAGATATAATTGCTGAAAAAAACACAAATCAAAACCTGAAAGAGTACCTGAGAAAATACAAAAAAAACTATGTGCCGGTGGATGATAGAAATATTCTGGTAAATATAAACAATGAAAAAGACTATCAGTTAATGTTCAGAGAGTAATAATCACTTATATCAGTAGTTTGACTTTGCTGCTTATGTTTTGCTTAAATATTTTTTATTTTTGTAAAATACAAATGCAATAAATGAAAATATTTACCATACCTGATGACATAATTACCACAAAAATTGATGATATAAACTTCTTGTTTTATCAAAACAATAAATCATCAGAAAAGAATAAAATATTTTTCAAACAAAGTGTGCTGTCTTTTGTACTCAATGGGGAAAAAGAGATTTTTCATGCACAAAACCCGCTTAAAATAATCAGGGATATTGCACTTATCAATGCCTCTAATTGCCTGATGACTGAGCGTTTATCATCAAACGGAGAAAACTACAAAGCTTTGCTTATTTTTTTTAATCCGCAAAAACTAACTGAATTTGTTGTAAAATACCAAAAGCAGATAACACATGTTTGTAAAAATGAGTTAGCTAATGAGATTTGTGTTTTTCCAAATGATGCCTATCTGACTTTATTTCAAAATTCAATCATTGATTTAATAACAAAAGGAAATCATTTGTCGGCAGACTTTAAAGCAATAAAACTAGAAGAGCTATTTCTTTATCTGTGAAAAAATTATCCTGAAAAATTTTGTCAAATATTAAAACAAAAAACAGATGATGCAGAAGTAAAATTTAAATCAGTAATTGAAAACAACTTATTATCCGGTCTTTCTATTGAAGAACTTGCCTTTTTGACAAATATGAGTGTTTCAACCTTTAAAAGGTACTTTAAAAAATATTACAAGCTTTCGCCTCAGAAGTGGTTTATTGCTCAAAAAATGGAATATGCCGACAAGCTGATAAAACAAAATTATAAACCAAGTGAAATTTACAGAGAAATTGGTTATCATACAGTCTCAAATTTCTTAAAAGCATATAAAAAATATTTTGGACAATCTGTTTCCGATGATAAAATGAACTTTTAGGAATACTTTTTAAACGATTTGCATCAATTCAATCATTTAATTTTGTCCTGAAATTTAAAATATTGACAGGATGTTTAAAAAAATCTCTTATTCGTTTTTGTTGCAGATATATTTTTCAGTACCTCTAGTAGAATTGCCCAAATCAAAGATTCTACCTTTACTTTAAAAAGAATTTCATGAACTGAGAAGCACATCAACGAAGGTAATTATTGCGGTTAATATATTAAACAAACTTTTTTAAATAGAAAAAATGATTGATAATGTAAAAACGTTCAATATTGAGTCTGAAAAATATGCACAATACAGACCTCGTTATCCAAAAAACTTTTATGACTTTTTAATGAAACATGTTCATCAGAAAAACAGATTATGGGATTGTGCTTGTGGTAATGGTCAGGTATCGATAGATTTAGTTGATGAATTTAATCAAATTTTTGCAACGGATATTAATGAAAACCAACTGGCTAATGTGTTTAAACATCCTAAAATCAGCTATGCACTTATTCCGGCAGAAAAAACAAACTTTCCGGATAATTATTTCGACCTGATTTGCGTGGCACAAGCCCTGCACTGGTTTGATATTGATGCTTTTTTTAAAGAGGCAGACAGGGTTTTAAAAGATAACGGAATTTTAGCAATTTTAGGATATAGCTATTTTTATGTTGATGAGCAAATTGACCATCTACTCAATAATAAGCTGCATGCAATAATCGAAGATTATTGGTCGGAAGAAAAACAGCTGGTGATAAATAGATTTCAGGGAATAGATTTTCCGTTTAAAAAAATAAACAGCCCCGAGTTTGAAATCAACTTATCATGGAAGTTAAAAGATATGATTTCCTACATTAATACCTGGTCTGCAGTAAAAAAATACAATCTGAAACACAATGATAAAATTGAAAATATAGTTTACAATTTATTAAAAAATGAATGGACTGATTATAAACCTGTAAAAATGAAACTATTTTCTTTTATCCGAAAAAAATAAACTATGAAAAGCAAAGCTGTAAGAAAAACCTTAGAATTTACTCAATTAAATACGGGAAACATTGAAGAAGTGTTTCCTTTGCTTTGTCCGGTTCGTGAAAAAGACTGGCTGGACGGCTGGGAATACAGAATGATATATTCAAAATCAGGGCTAATTGAACAGGATTGTGTGTTTTTGACACCTAACAAGAATAAACCCGACACCATCTGGTATGTCAGCCTGTATGACAAAGTTAATTTTCTGATTGAATTTATAAGACATGCACCAGGAGAAAATCTTGTTAAAATTAATATCCGGCTTGAAAAAATTAAGCTGAATACTACAAAAACACATATATCCTACCAATATACCGCCCTTAGCGAAAATCAAAATAACTTTATTAATAATGATTTGGAAAAGATGTTTACTGAATCCATGAATTGGTGGGAAAAAGCAATAAATTTTTACTTACAGAACAAAGAGATGCTTAGAAGGGAGTTTAAAATTACTTAATTTTCAATTTGCAATTTATATCCGTACTTTTGCATTGAAAATTAGATGCAATGGAATATAAAATGAGCATTATCGTTCCGGTGTATAACGAGTCGGATAATCTGGAACGCATAGAACAAACATTTAAGGAGTATTTTGCCCAATCGCAGACAAAAAGTAAACTTTTGTTTGTTGATGACGGCTCAAACGATGACAGTTTTGCTAAGATTGAAAAAATATGTGCTGAAAATACTGATTTTGAATACATAAAGTTTAAGCGCAATTTTGGTTTAAGCACCGCCATTAAAGCCGGAATTGATTATTGCAAAACAGAGCTTATCGGCTATATTGATGCCGATTTGCAAACCACTCCTTTTGATTTTGATTTACTTTTGCAGGATATTAATAATTTTGATGCCGTTATCGGATATCGCGCCAAGCGAAAAGATACGATGAGCAAAAAAATACAATCGTGGATAGCCAATAGTGTGCGCCGTGCTTTAATCAACGATGGGATTATTGATACTGGCTGCCCCTTGAAAGTGATACGTGCGGAAATGGCAAAAAAAATTCCGTTTTTTGACGGAATGCATCGTTTTATTCCCGCTTTGATAAAACTGGAAGGAGGAAGCATCAAACAAATAGAAGTACGTCATTTTGAACGCATTGCCGGAAAATCAAAATTTAATTTATTAAACCGTTCCATCAAGCCTTTGCAGGATGCTTTTGCCTACCGTTGGATGCGCAGTCGCTATATAAATTATGAAGTTGAAAAAAATACCGTAAGCTGATGGGTGATTGGTTATCCTATAATTTTTTTGTGTATGCAATAGGTTTTGCTGCACAGATTTTATTTTCTGCACGCCTGCTTTTACAGTGGATTTTATCCGAAAGGGTTAAAAAAGTACTCACCCCGGAACTTTTTTGGCAATTAAGCCTGATTGCTTCTTTTCTGCTTTTTGTTTACGGCTGGATGCGTGATGATTTTGCCATAATGCTTGGGCAGTCAATCACTTACTTTATCTACATCCGCAATATGCAACTACAAGGCTCGTGGAAAAAACTGCATAAACTTATTCGTTGGTTTCTTTGGGCTTTTCCGTTTTTTATTGTTCTTTATTCCTACAACAATAATCAGTTTGATATTGACCGTTTGTTTCGTAATGAAAATATTCCGCCTACATTATTAATTTGGGGAAGTACCGGGCAGATTATTTTTACTTTTCGCTTTGTTTATCAATGGATTTACTCCGAACGAAAAAAAGAATCGAGCCTGCCTTTGGGCTTTTGGCTTTTAAGTTTAACAGGCTCTTTAATGATACTCAGCTACGCTGTTTTTCGTAAAGACCCGGTTTTGTTTATCGGGCAAATGTTTGGTTTTGTAGTTTATTTAAGGAATATTGTTTTATCGTTGAAAAAAGTTTGAAAAATTAAGTACAATGAAAACAAACTCATTAATCATACTTCTAATTATTGCAGCATTTTCATTACTGATAAATGTGGGCAGCTACGGAGTGGTAGAAAGCAGTGATGCACGCTATGCCGAAATCGGAAGAGCAATGTATCTTTCGGGCGATTATCTGCACCCAAACCTAATGGAAGTACATCATTATCACAAACCACCTTTTACTTACCAGATTACGGCACTCGGCTACCGTATTTTCGGGATAAATGCTTTTGGTGCACGTTTTTTTCTGCAAATTGCGGTACTGATACAAATTATTTTGGTTTATTATTTAAGTCTGGAATTGTTCAATAAGCAAAAAACCGCTTTGTGGGCAGCCCTGATTTATTTCAGTTTTCCTTTGGTGCTGATATCCTCACGCAACCTTACTACCGATGCATTTCTGAATACTTTTGCATTATTAAGCATGTTTGCGTGGGTAAAATATCGCAAAAGCGGAAAATATAGTTTTTTGTACTTGTTTACCATCAGTTGGGCATTAGGTTTTTTAACCAAAGGACCGGTTATTTTCATTGTTCCACTGTTTTTTGTAATTGGCTATAATCGCATGGAAAAGGCAAAAAATAAATTTTCCGTGCACCATGTACTGGCATGGCTGGCATTTTTTGTGATTGGTTTTTCATGGGTGATTTATCTCGTAATGCACAATCCTGAGTTTATGGATTATTTTCTGGGAAAGCAAACCGTTGATCGTTTTGCCAATAAAAGTGCTTTTCACCGTACAGAACCGTTTTGGTATTTTTGGGCATTTGCTCCTTTGGTGGGTTTACCCTGGCTTTTGCTTTTGCCTTTTATGATAAAAAATCAAAAAGATGCATTTCAAAAACGAAGTATTTTAATGGTTTTGGCAATTTCCCTGCTGATCCCGTTGATATTTTTTTCCATATCATCATCAAAACGGATATTGTACATTTTGCCTTTATACAGTTTGTTTGCACTGCTAATTGCACAACTGCTGGAAAAAGCAAGTGATAAACGTGCTGCTATTTACACAAATTTTAATTTAGGATGGGCGGTACTGCTTTTAGCCGCTTTTGTTGTTGCTCCTTTTGTTGAAACGGGTATGAATATTTCAAAAGCACTAGCCTTAGTTGCCGGTATTATGCTGGTTTTAATCATTCGCATATACAAAAAACAACAGCTTGAACACAAAACAAAGGCGGTGTATATTGCTTTTGCTGCTGCGGTATTTTTAGTAATAGGCAGTAGTAAGGTAATGTCTGACAATGAATTAAAAGTAAACAGCAGTAAGCCTGTTACTGATTTTTTGCTCAAAGAACAATTAAACAACCGTACAATTTTAATCTATAACACACGCAAACCGTCTATTGCTTTCGGCTTGAACAAAGCGGTAGTTTCTCTTTTCGACGGTGATTATGATCTTAATCGTGAAACCCAGTTTGAAGAAGATTTAAACTGGAAAAAATACCTGATAAATATGCAGGATAAACACGAAACGGATTATCTGAAAGAACTGCTTAAAAAACCTACGGTTTTTTTGGTATATAAACATCAGTTGCCAGAAAACAGAAAATGGATAACAGCGTATTATCAAAACAGAAAGCAAATGGGAAAATGGGTAATTTATTATTAACCTGACTAGTCAGAGAAAACATCAAAGAAGCTGTAATGACTTTGATATAACATTTTGTGGATTTTATAAATAAATATGAGTTAATATGCGTTGTTTTCAATAGGAATGTTGGAATAATGGAAAATATGAAGTAGCTTTCTGCTCTTCCAATATTCCATCTTTCCATTGCAAATCTTTAATTCTCATCAAAGTTATTTTATCCACAATATTTTATACTACAACTGCTGTAATTAATTATTATATTATTAAAAATATATTTTTAAACAGCCGGGTTTTATTGATTTTATAATACCTTTGCCCGATTTTGTAAATCGCTTAATTTAATAAGATGCGTAGGATACAAGTATTTATCGGTAAACATGCACAAGATAAGCTTTTTTTATACTTATTGAGTATTCTTATTGGTTTAGTAACCGGTATTGCAGTAATTTTGCTTAAAAATAGTACGGCTTATATTGAAAATTTACTGGAATATTTTAATGAATTTGCAAAAATTGACTATTTATATTTTATTTTTCCTTTGATAGGAATTGCAGTTACCGTATTGATAATAAGGTATATAATACGCAGGCATGTAGGGCACGATGGTATTCCGCGCATACTTTATGCTATTTCGCGTCGCGAAGGCTTTGTTGAAGCACACAATATGTTTTCATCGGCAATAACCAGTGCATTTACAGTTGGTTTTGGCGGTTCTGCCGGTTTGGAAGGACCTGTGGTTACCACAGGCGGAGCAATCGGTTCGCAAATTGCACGAGTTTTTAAAATCAGTTACCGCAAACGGATCATACTCATCGGAAGTGCTACAGCTGCTGCTATTTCTGCTATTTTTGAAGCTCCTATTGCCGGAATTGTTTTTGCCCTTGAAGTGATGATGATTGATTTAACAACCTCTTCGTTAATTCCTTTGGCATTGGCATCCATAACGGGCTCAATTGTTTCCATGTATTTTTCGGGTCAAAATGTTTTGTTCAGTTATCCGTTGGTAGGTGAAAATTCTTTTAATTTAGCTAATATTCCTTACTATATTCTTTTGGGTGTTTTGATGGGTTTGGTGGCACTGTATTTTACACAAAGTTACAGTTTGGTCGTTAAATTATTTCATAATATCAAATACAAATGGCAAAAAATCTTATTTGGCGGACTTATTTTGGGCTTCTTGGTGTTTTTGTTTCCTGCTCTGTATGGCGAAGGTTATCAGAGTATTAACTCTGCAATAAACGGTAATTATGAGTTTTTATTTGGGAATACCATTTTTAATCAGTTATCTCAAAATTCAGGAACAGTTATTTTACTTTTAATTGTTTTAACATTTATTAAACCCATTGCTACCACTGTAACATTTGAAGCCGGTGGTATCGGGGGAATTTTTGCGCCTACGATGTTTATGGGGGCAATGCTCGGCTTGGCTTTTGCTTTAATTGTTAATCAGACCGGAGTTTTTGATATAAATCCGGCAAATTCTATTCTTGTTGGTATGGCTAGCCTTTTAGCAAGTATTATTCAGGCACCGCTTACCGGTATTTTTCTGATTAGCGAAATTACACACGGTTATAATTTAATGATGCCCTTGATGTTGAGTTCGATTATTTCATTTGGAATTGTACGAATTTTTCATCCGGGCAGTGTATATACCAAACAATTAGCACAACGTGGCGACCTGCTTACACATCATGCCGACAAAAATGCCCTTACGCTAATGAATGTCCGCGATTTAATTGAAACCAATTTCAGAACCGTTCAGCCGGATGCTACACTTCGCAAAATTGTACAGTTATTTTCCGAATCGGAGCGTAATGTTTTTCCGGTAATTGATGAAAATCAAAACCTATTGGGTATTATCACATTAAACAGAATCCGTAAAATTATGTTTCAAACCGATTTATACGATACCGTTACGGCAAAAGAACTGATGTTTGTACCGGAGGTTACCGTAAATACCAGTGATAGTATGGAAACAGTTGCTAACAAAATTCAAAAAAGCGGCAAATTTAATGTTGCAGTATTGGATAATGATGGCAAATACCTTGGGTTTATCTCCCGTGCCAATGTATTTTCAACCTATCGTAATTTATTAAGGGAGTTTTCTTCGGATTAGCTGTTATTTAGTTTTTTCAGTTTTCTCTTATTTCGTCTAATATGTATCCTGCTTGATATTGCATTGTTATTATTTAGGTATTTGCCCTGTTAATTTAGCTGATTCAGGTGTTGGAATTATACCTAAATCAGCTCTAATAATTAAACCATCTTCTACTTTTATGAGAAGTGTCGCAGGTCTTTTAGTATTGCCGCTTATCTGAGTTAATACAATGCAGGGTTTATTAGGAAAACCGTATGTGCAATAAGCTATTTCAGCTTTCATTTTGTCCCCTTTTTCTTCTATGTTTTTCCTTATTACTGAAAATTTGCCTTTTATATAATTGATATATTTTTCTTTGCCAACCATTTCTTCAAAAACGAATTGAGAAGCATATCGGAAATTATTATTCAATATTGGTTCAAGATATCTGGCATCTTGGTTATTCCATGCTTTCGCATATTCTATTAATAATTCGATTTCTGTTTTCATTGTTTACTA
>JALWNR010000636.1 GCA_027083715.1 Bacteroidales bacterium | reverse complement strand
CAATTTGTTCTTTGGATTTGGTGGCAATTTTGTTGCTAAAATCAGCTGGCAGACTTTCTCGATTTGTTCCTCGGTATAATTAAACTTTGGTAGATATTCTTTAGCCAGCTGACAACCATAATATTCATGATTTTCGTAGGCAATAATATGTCCAGCGTCATGAAACAACGCAGCAGTTTTCAGTAAAAGTATTTCTTCTTCGCTTACACCTTCTCCAAGTCCGATTAATTCTGCCTGGTTTATTACATCGATAGTATGTTTATAATTATGGTAATACAGGTATGGAGGTAGTTCTCTTTCTAATTTATCCAGGATAATTTCCTGTAAATCTGTAAATTGCCTGAGTAAGTATTTAACCTTAAAATTATGGTTGGGGTAAATTCCTTTTTCGTCTGCGGAAAACTCTGGTTTAAGCCGTTTTAAATAATACATATCCAGTGTGCCTTCGTACTTTACTGGTAGGGTCCCATGTTTTTCGATTTCAAAATATTCACTGACTAAAACATAAGTATTTGCAGAAATGAAAAAATCAAAAATTCATTACTTTATAGACAAACACCCAGCAAATTTTCAAAGGTGAAGAAAAAGTATATTTGGTTTTTGATAGGATTTATGTCGATTGCATTATTAGGTTTAATAGTGTTGCAATTTATATGGATTAAATCGGCAATAAAAGTAAAAGAAGATCGTTTTGATTTGCTGGTTGAAAAAAGTCTTTCGGATATTGTTGAAAAAATAGCAGAGCATGAAACATTACTTAAAATTCAGAAAGAGAGTATTGCCATAAGCCAAAGCGGAGAAACCTACCAATTTTCAAACCCTACTGAAACAAAGCTCTATGACAGCTTATCAAATAGCCAAGCGAAACCTTTTTTATATATTATATCGCAAGACTCTATGTTTTATCGGATTAAACACGAGGAAGAAGATGATGACAGTAGCAACCAAAAATTATTTACCAAAGAAGAATTAAGGGTTCATTTGATTGATCATGTTAAAGACAAAACTGTTTTTGTAGAAAAAATTGTTAACCAATTAACCCGGAAAGAAATAAATTTGGAAGATAGAATTAACAAAAAAACACTGGATAGAATTATAAAACGGGTTTTTAAAAACAACAATATTCGGCTACCCTATGAGTATGCTGTAATCAAAGAAAAAGAAAAACTGTATTTTAAATCGCAAGGTTTTAATTTGGGAACTGACCCAAAGATTTATCAAAAAGAACTTTTTCCGGATGATATTTTGTCTGATCAAATAATTTCAAATCCATATAATTTACTTTTGTATTTTCATGTTAATAAATCTATCTTACATCCTTTACCGGCTGTTGCACTAACATCGGTAATACTTACATTGATTATTTTAGGAATTTTTATTTATACTATCTATGTGATTTTCAGACAAAAGAAACTGTCAGAAATTAAAAATGATTTTATAAATAATATGACTCATGAGTTAAAAACCCCTATTTCAACTATTTCTTTAGCTTCGCAAATGTTAAAAGATAAAAGTATTCCACTGGCAGTGAAAAATCTGGATCAAATATCTTTAATTATTGAAAATGAAAGCAAACGACTTGGGTTTCATGTTGAGAAAGTACTGCAAATGGCAGTTATTGACAAAGGCGGCTTGCAATTGAAACGGAAAAAGGTAAATATTCACCAAATTTTAGATAGTATATTGATAAATACCCGTTTAAAAATTGATGCTAAAAACGGTACTCTTATAACTGAATTTAAGGCAAAAAATAAAATGGTATATGCAGATGAGTTGCATATTTCTAATATTTTTGCCAATTTACTGGACAATGCTATTAAATATAGTAAAGCTAGTCCTCAAATTGAAGTTTATACTGCTAATAAAAACGGATATATTATTGTATCTATAAAAGATCACGGAATAGGTATCCGTAAAGAAAATCAAAAAAAGATATTCGAAAAATTTTATCGTGTTCCCACAGGCAATATTCATGATGTTAAAGGTTTTGGTTTAGGACTCAGCTATGTAAAGAAAATTGTTGATGAGCATAAGGGAACCATTAAACTAAATAGTGAAAGAGGAAAAGGCTCACAATTTGATGTTTATATACCCAATATTAAGAGTTAATTTTAAAACAAAAAAACCGCTAAATCATAATTATTTAACGGTTTTAATAAATTCTTTTAAATTGTTAATCGCCAATTAAAGGAACTTCAATGGTTAGTTCGTTATAAATCAGTGCCCAAAGCCTTCTTTCTAACTGAAAATAACGAATTACTTTTTGTGGTGGCAAAACTTTTACCATTTTCCTGTAATATTTCTTTTTCAATCTTAGTTTACTTTCCTGAACTAAAATAGAGTTGTTAAACAATCTTTTGGCATCCTCATCATTAAGATGATCATATTTATCAATATATTCTTTAATTGTATTAACAAGAATTTGATTAAACGGATTTAACTCGTTCATATATTGGTCATAAATTGGCCAAAAAACTTTAGCTTCATCATTCGTTAATTCCAGCACATCTTGAACAACTACTTTTTTTTCTTTTTTTAATACTTTTGACTGACTTTCCAAATAGCTGCCTATGTTTTGGCTAAAAGCAAACGAAACAAAAAGAAATAAAACTATGCTTAAGGTTAATTTTTTCATACTTTTGTTTTTTAAATAATTATTAAATTATTTAT
>JALWNR010000635.1 GCA_027083715.1 Bacteroidales bacterium | reverse complement strand
GTGCAAAAGCTGCTGTTTTTCCAGTTCCGGTATGCGCTTGACCAACCATATCTTTACCTGCAATTACAACAGGGATTGCCTGTGCTTGTATAGGTGAAGGTGTAGTAAAACCAGCAAATTTAACACTTTTTAACCCATAGGTTTGTTAAATATAACTTGTTGATTAATAGTGTTGTATGTCAGTAGGTGTGGTTTACAGCAAATTGGCTATTTTTAATTTTAGTTCATCAGGATTAATTGGTTTTTGTATATAATCATTGCAACCAACTTTTTTACATTGTTGCCTATAATCTTCTTCCATAAAAGCAGACTGTACAATAATTGGGATATTTTTATGGGATTTAATTTTTTGAGCAGCTTGGATACCATTTAATCTTGGTAGCTGTAAATCCATTAATATTAAATCAATTTCGGGTACTGTATCGACTTTTTCAATGGCTTCAATTCCATCGGAAGCTGTTATTATCTTTACGCCTGTTGATTTTAAAATTTCATTAATTAAGAGGACTGACTCATACACATCATCTACTACTAATATAGTTTTGTTTTGCCAATTTTGTTCTTTTTTAGTATTGATGTCCTCTTTTTTATTCAGTATATTTATTGGAAGAGAAAAATAAAAATGAGCTCCTTCTCCTTCTTTACTTTCTATCCAAATTTTTCCCTTCATTAAGTCTATTAGAGCTTTTGCTATTGACAAACCTAAACCGGTACCTCCATATTTTCGTGTTTTTGTATCATCTGCCTGACGAAATTTTTGAAAAATTATTTGTTGTTTTTCTTTTGACACACCAATTCCTGTATCTTTCACAAAAAACACAGGTTTGTCTTTTTCTTGCAATATATAACCAATTGTAATTGTTCCCTCTTGCGTAAATTTAATAGCATTTCGTATCAGTTTTGAAAAAACTGTAGCTAATTTGTTTTTATCAGCCTTAATCATTATTTCTGAATCGCTGATATCAAGTATTAACTTTAAGTTTTTGGTGTCTTGTACATGGATTTCTTGTTGAAAAGTATTAAATAGATTGTGAAAAAAATCATGTAAAGGAAAAGTTGATGGAGTCAGCTTAATTTCATTAATTTGAAGTTTGGAAATTAATAATATATCATTAATAATATTGAGTAATTGCTTGCTGTTTATTTGGATTAAATCCAGAAATTTTTCCGATTTTTCAGGTTCTAATTTGTAATCACGAATTAAAGATGTAAAACCAAGAATTGCATTTAAAGGTGTTCTGATTTCGTGCGACATATTTGCCAGAAACGAAGATTTTAATCGGTCTGACTCTTCTGCTTTTTCTTTTGCTCTTCTAAGTTCAGTTTGTACTTTTTTCTTTTCTGTTATGTCTTCTTTAATAGCCATATAGTGAGCAATTTCACCTTGCTCGTTTTTAATGGGGGCTATCATTGTACTCTCCCAATAAAGTTCTCCGTTCTTTTTTTTATTTAACAATTCTCCTGTCCAGTTTTTACCTGATGTAATTGTCCTCCACAAATCCTGATACAATTCCAGAGAATGGTGCCCTGATTTTAATATTCTGGGTGTTTTCCCTTCAACCTCCCGGAATGAATAACCTGTCAGCGTTAAAAACTTTTCATTCACAAAAATAATTTCACCTTCTTTATTAGTAACAACAACGCATGCAGGAGTACGATTTAGTCCTTCGGATAATATTTTTAATTGAAACTCTTTCTTTTTCTGTTCGGTATAATCTTCAACAATTGCCAAAACTTTATCATTCCCTTTTTTTTCAGCAGGAAGAATATGTACTCTTACAAATAATTTTTTTTTCCAAACAGAAGTATAATTATATACTTTATAAAAATTGGTTCCTTCATTAAAACATTCTTTAATGTCGGATAATAATTCAGTGTTTTTTAATTTATTTAATTCAAAAATATTATATTTTTTACTGATTTCTGCTGAGGGGGCACCTAATATATTTGCCATTGCATTATTTATTCCTTCAATAGTTCCATTTTTATTAATAATGAAAATCCCTAAAGGTATATTATTGAATAAATTACGAAAACTAAATTCATTTAGTTTTATTTTTTCGTAACTATTATGGAGTTCAATACGCGCTTTTATGCGCTCACTAATGTCTCTGATAATTGACAAATAATTTCCATCGGATAGTTTTTTCGACTTCATTTCCACAGGAATAATTTCTCCGGATTTTGTTCTGAGGTTTCGTTCTAAAAAAACAATTTTATTGCGTTCAATTTCATCGATATTGAATGGCTTTTTTTGCAGTTCTTCTTCACTGAATAATTTAGCAACATTTGTGGATAAAAGCTCAGTTTGTGAATAGCCGCTAAGTATCGAGGCTTGACGGTTAAGCTCAATGATTATCAACTCATTATTGATAAGTAATACAGCATCCGGAGCTTCGTCCAGAATAAGGCGATAGTCTAATTTTAAGTCCACGGTTTATTTAGTTTAGCACATAATAAATTTACTACATTTTTTATTAACTTTCAAATAAATATACCCCATAATTAAAATATTAAAAAATGTTCTACTGTTCATCGCAAACTTCATGGCTAGGTCTGATTATCTTTTTTCCTAACAATTAACCGCAATAATTCATGAAATTCTCTTTATGCAGATACAAGGCACCGAATTCCGCCGACATATCTTTATATTTCAAGGAATTCGTAACGA
>JALWNR010000634.1 GCA_027083715.1 Bacteroidales bacterium | reverse complement strand
AATGATTATTTTACATCATGCGGTTCCATGTGGCAATTAAAAATAGTAAAAAATAAACACATGAAAAAATCAATAATTGTCATTATAACACTATTAATAAGCAATTATACTCAAGCACAAGTAGGCGGTTTATCAGCCTCCAAATTATCAGCCTTATGTGCAGAAACTGTACCCAATAAAACAATAGAGTTTGAACCGGCATTGGGTTTTAATTTTTCCAATAAGGCTTGGAATAAATCTGCACGAATTATATCGGTTTTTCCGGAGAACGACAGTTTATTAATAAACTCTTATATGGGTTTCCGGTTAAGCTACGGTTTATTAAAAAATATGGAAACAGGTATTTCTTTTCCTGTTGATATGAGTTCAATACAGTTTGGATTAAAATATAAAATACCGGTTGAATACGAAAAACTGCAATTTGGACTGCTGGCAGGAGTTAATTTTTTTACCGGAAACAGAGTGATTAAAAAGAAAGGAAATTCGATTAATAATACATGTAATTTTGTAACAGGAATAATTATTTCTTATCAAGTAGCAGAAAAACTAAGCATTGATTTTAACGCTCAGTATCAGCATCTTACAAGAAATGTTATTGAAAATCATAATCATGATATTTTGTTAAATACAGATATTGCTTACTTTATTAACAATGGTTTACAATTGGTTATGGGACTAAATTATATACAATCCGATTATAATACAGATAATTACGATTTTTATAGATTAACTATAAACCCGGGATTAACTATTGAGCAAGCAGAAAATTTTATTCTTGTTCTAAACTTTCCTTATGATACAGTTGGGAAAAATATCAATAAATCAATAGGTATAGCTATGGCATTAACAATCATGATAAATTAACCGCAATAATTCATGAAATTCTCTTTATGCAGATACGAGGCACCGAATTCCGCCGACATATCTTTATATTTTTTACAAGCGTGGCTTGTAAAAAGAAAAGTTCAAGGAATTCGTAACGAAGTAGAACCTGTTCCGATTCATCGGAATGCGTGAAGAGAATTTCAAGCGACACTCAACCTTTAGCCTCATGAGCCAAAGGCGAATAAATTTGAGTGCGTTTGTTTTGTGATAAAACTCACTTAATTTATTGATAATAAACATGTTATGATGCAGCTATGGCAAGAGAGGTGAATTTTGCGGGTTAAATATTTATCAAAAAAAGATAAATTATAAAAAAAATACTACGTATTTTAGCATAAATTTTTGATTGAACAAACAATATTATGGCAAAAAAACAATCTCTTTTAATTTTATTAATCATTATTTCATTAAATATCAGTGCTCAAATAAGCACCGTAGTATTCAACGATGAATTTTTGAACAATACAAATAATTGGTACCTCTCTAATACGCCGGAAGGGATTACAAAAATAGATAACGGACGCTACTTAATGGAAGGCAAAATGCTGGGCAAAGCTATTACTAGTACTATTCCTGTAAATTTAGATAATATTTTTGATTTTAAAATATCCACCGAAATTACAAAAATAAATGGTATAGATGATAATGGTTTTGGATTAGTATGGGGAAGTGCCGACCCAAATAATGAATTTGAATTTATTATTTCCGGTAACGGACAATTTAAAGTTATTGAATGGCATAACGGGCAAAGCAAAGATTTGATTCCCTGGACATTTAACAGTGGAATTAACCGTTGGGATAATTCTACAAACAGGCTTAGAATTGAAAAAAGAGCTGATATTATCAAATTTTATATCAACGATTATTATGTTGCACGAATTAAAGCACTTGCAAATTTTGGTAATAAAATTGGCTTTGTGATTAACGAAACCATGAAAATATCGGTAAACTATTTGGTTTTAGAAAAAATTGAAGAAGAATATGCTAATAATGTTGGTGCCGGTAAAGCACTTATACAATTAGCAAGTTTTAACGGAACTAATGAGTTGAGGTATGAAGAATCGGCTGTTTTAAAAGTAATTGTTGCTAACCCTACAGATCATTCTATATATGACCTTGCATTAATGATTAGTTCTTTTGATGATGAAAATATTGAATATAACCGGATAACAATGATTGAAAAAATTCCTGCACATGATAAAGTTATTTTGGCAATCGTTTTTACTGCTGATGAAGAAATCACAAGCAAAACACGTACGTTTGAACTTAATTTGGTAGATAGTAAAAATATAGTTTTAAACAGTAAAACAATTAGTTTAAAAACAGTCCAAAACAGGTTTTATACAGAATATTCCTATCCTGATGACAATTCTAATCAACAAAACTATCCCGAATACAATACACCGAATCATCCGGCAAACGATACAGACGGATGTACCAAAGGATGTTCTTATGTATCTCTGGCAATACTCATTGCAGGAATAGTTTTTGCTATTTTGTAGATAAGTATATTTTAATTTTTGGGAGATCCTAACAATTTTTAACAATAATTTGAATAGAAACACTATCGGATTTATTTTTCTTTTTAGGTAAAAATATTCACAAATATAGCACGGGATATTCATCTTTTAAGAATCACTATTATAAATCAATGAGTTAAGATTTTTTATAAAGTTCGAAAATTAGAAAAAGCACCAAAGGTGCATTAATTATTAGCCCTGTCTGTTAGGGCAGGGGGCTTATATATTGCGTTACCGTAAAGCACCGAAGGTGCGTAATAATTAATCC
>JALWNR010000633.1 GCA_027083715.1 Bacteroidales bacterium | reverse complement strand
TTTATATTGTTATTGTTCGGTTCAAAAAAAATTCCTGAGGTTGCACGTGGTTTAGGAAAAGGTATCAAAGAGTTTAAGAAAGCAACTGAGGAAATAAAAAAGGAAATAACAGATACCGATATTATAAAAGATGTAAACGATATTAAAAAGAATTTAGAAGGCTAATGGATTATTTTCTTTTTGCTATAGGTCTTGTTTTATTGGTGTATAGTGGAAAATATCTTGTTCAAAGTGGTGTATCTGTAGCAAGGCATTTTAATATTCCTACATTAATAATCGGCATCACTATTATTGCGTTTGGAACCTCAGCACCCGAGCTTATTGTTAGTGTAAAAGCTGCTCTAACAGGAAATCCTGAAATTGCTTTTGGAAATGTGGTAGGTTCTAATATTTCTAATATAGGTTTAGTATTGGCTATTACCGCATTATTGATTCCTATACCTGTTGGTAAAACATCCTGGCGTGTTGATTGGCCTGTAATGATGATTGCTTCAATACTACTTTATGCTTTTACCCTCAATAATGTATTAGGCTTTTGGGAAAGTTTTATTTTATTTGTTTTTCTTATTGCTTACTTGTTTTATTCAGTTAAATCATCATCTCCTGATGTTGTAAGTGAGAAGAATGACGATAATAATAAACCTCAATACAAACTTTGGATTTCTTTTGTAATTGTTGTTGCTGCCTCGATTGGTTTGGCTTATGGTGCTGATTTATTAGTAAGCTCAGCAGTAAATATTGCTACAAAATTAGGAGTAAGTAAACGTGTTATTTCAATAACAATTGTTGCTTTTGGTACCAGCCTACCCGAACTGACGGCATCTATAATTGCTGCACTTAAAAAACAAACTGATATTTCCATAGGAAATATTATTGGCTCCAATATTTTTAATATTATGGCTGTACTAGGGATAACAGGTATGATTCATCCTATTGAGATTGACCATATTGCTTTTTCGTTTGATATAATTTGGATGATGTTTGTGTCTGTATTGTTGTTTCTTTTTATTTTTCCGTTTAAAACAGTATATTTAACCAGAGTAGAGGGGGTTTTGTTATTCTTATCTTATATCTTATATTTGACAGCAGTAATTGGCGGGTATGACTTTGAATCTTTAGGCAATACTTTTCATTTTACATTACCTTGGCATTAATTAATAATTTTTTCGGTGATTGAGGCAAAAAACATAAAAAAATCATTTGGTAATTTGCATGTACTAAAAGGTATTGATTTTAGGATTAATAAAGGTGAAATTGTGAGTATTGTAGGTGCAAGTGGTGCCGGAAAAACTACTTTGTTACAAATTATTGGTACATTGGATAAGCCTGATAGTGGCGAAGTGTTGATTAATACTATGGGTATTGTAAACCTTTCGGATAAAAAATTAGCAAAATTAAGGAATGAAGAAATTGGTTTTGTATTTCAGTTTCATCATCTTTTGCCAGAATTTACTGCGCTGGAAAACGTTTGTATGCCCGCATTTTTGCGTGGATTAAAGCGCAAAGAAGCTGAACGACGTGCCGGTGAATTATTAGATTTTTTGAATTTAAAAGATAGAAATCATCATAAACCAAATGAGCTCTCGGGAGGGGAGCAGCAGCGTGTAGCAGTTGCGCGAGCTTTAATCAATAATCCTTCGGTCATTCTTGCCGATGAACCTTCGGGTAATTTAGATTCAGCTAATAAAAAAGAATTGCATGAACTGTTTTTTCGTTTGCGCGATGAATTTAATCAAACTTTTATTATTGTTACTCATGATGAGGAGCTGGCAACTATGTCTGATAGAATTTTACACATAAAAGACGGTGTTGTAAATTAGGTGTTATCGAATCCTGTAAAAAAGATAATATGTTGGATGTTGATTTAAAAGATTTTTTAGATGAAAAATACTTACAATATAACACCCCAGACTTTATTTTAAGCGATCCAATACAAATTCCTCACCGGTTTTCTCGAAAAGGAGATATTGAAATTAGTGCATTTCTTGCTGCAAGCATCGCTTGGGGCAATCGTAAAATGATTATTCGTAATGCAGGCAATATCATACGCATTATGGGTGGGCAACCTTATGATTTTTTAATGAATGTGAGTAATACCGATTTGGAAGAGTTACCGTATTTTGTTCACAGAACGTTTAACCGAGAGGATTTGATATTCTTTTTTAAAAGTTTACGTAATATTTATAAAAATCATGGAGGCTTAGAGGCTGTTTTTTCAAAGTATCCGGACGATATTTATAAATCTTTAAAGTATTTTAGAGAAGTATTTTTTAGTATTGATTATCCTGAACGTACCGGTAGGCATGTTTCAAATGTTGTGAAAAAATCTGCTGCCAAGCGTTTAAATATGTTTTTAATGTGGATGGTGCGAAATGATAGTAGAGGAGTACATTTTGGTATATGGAAAAAGATATCATCAAAATTTTTGTATTTGCCACTAGATGTACATACAGGAAATGTTGGACGTAAGCTAGGACTTTTGAACCGTAAACAAAACGATTGGAAAGCAGTTGTAGAAATAACAGCAAATTTACGCAAATTTGATACAAACGACCCTGTAAAATACGATTTTGCATTGTTTGGACTGGGAGTTTTTGAAAAATTTTAAAACAGAGGTATCTTTTGATGTAAGTATGTGATTTTAAGAAATTTTTCTTTATATTTGAAAAGGATTATTGAAATTGTTTTTGTTGTAAAACCCTATTGTTTATCATTATTATGGAAACCTTGCATATTCCTGCCGGTAAAGATACACCCGAAATATATTTTGGACCTGATATTAATATGTTTCAGATTGAAGGCATTTCTTATCCTTCTAACCCAATGGAGTTTTATGAGCCCGTTTTTATGTGGCTGCACGATTTTTTTCATTCCGCTAAAATTGATACACATATAGATTTTAATTTTAAACTTGATTATTTTAATACTTCATCTTTGAAAAATTTTACAAAACTACTTAGAATTATTGGTCATAGCCCTGCTTGCAATCACATCACGGTTAATTGGTTTTATGATGAAGAAGATTCCGATATGCTGGATGCCGGTAAAAGGCTTAAGCAGTTTGCCAAAACTAAATTTGAGTTTAAAAAAATGGAACATAGCGATGATGGTGAATGGAATGTTGATGAATTATTATCTGATTAATTCATTATGATGTATGATAACACTTTGTTAGGTTTTAGGTTAAATGCTGTGTTAATATGCTGGTAGTCAATTACTTTTGTGTTTGTGGGTTAATGATGATTAATCGCAATAATTTCAAGCGATACCCAACCTTTAGCCTCATGAGCCGAAGGCGAATAAATTTGAGTGCGTTTATTTTGCAATAAAACTCGATTAATGTATTGCTAATAAAGGTGTTGCGCTACAGCTATAGCAAAAGCGGTGAACTGCGAAGCACCTCACCGAAGGTAATTTTGCGGGTTAATATTTTATGAGTAAATACTGTAAGCTGTTTGTTTAGAATTGGAAGTAAATAAAAGGTTGTAAATCAAATGTGCGAAACTGGTAGATTACGAATATAATGACTAGTACCACAAAAGCCATTACTCCGAGTGGTAGATTAATAAAAGTTTGTTTGTACCAATTTTTCCACTTAGTGGGGAGCCAATGGATAATGTATGCAAAAAGGAGTAAGGCAAAAACATTGTTATAAGCTAAAATCATTTCCCATACCTTTGATGCGTTAAAAGCATAAACCATTTGATAAATCATTTGGTTTGCTTTATCCATGGTTTCCGAGCGAAACCAAATCCTTGTCATGGTGATAAAATTAAAGGTAATAAAAATAGCATAAAAGCGTACGGCCCAACTATGATTTCCTTTAAAGGGTGAAATTTTACGCCAAAATTTGTAAATAATTAGTCCAACACCGTTTAATCCTCCCCAAATTACAAATTGCCATGTATTTCCATGCCATAATCCTCCTAAGAGCATGGTAATCATTAGGTTTAAATTAGTATGAAATTCTCCGTGCCGGTTTCCTCCCAATGGGATATATAAATAATCTTTTAACCAAGTAGATAGAGAAATGTGCCAACGCTTCCAGAACTCACCTACATGCAAAGCTTTATATGGCGAATTAAAGTTTTTGGGCAGTCTAAATCCCATTAGTAAAGCTACGCCAATAGCAATATCGGTGTAACCCGAAAAATCGGCATAAACTTGCATTGAATATGCATATAAGCCCATCATGTTTTCAAACCCCGAGTAGGTCATTGGATTGGAAAAAACACGGTCAATAAAATTTACAGCAATATAATCGGAAATAAATAATTTTTTAAGTAAACCATTGAGTATCATAAAAACTGCCAAACCAAATTCAGCCCGGCTTACCGAATACTCTTTGTATAACTGGGGAACAAATTCAGCTGCGCGTACAATGGGACCTGCTACTAACTGAGGGAAAAACGAAACATAAAAACCAAAATCTAAAATATTTGTTACCGGTTTTATCTTCTTTCGGTAAACATCTACGGTATAACTAATAGTTTGAAAAGTGAAAAACGAAATTCCTACGGGAAGAATGATTTTATCAATATCAAAGTGGCCGCCGGTAAATTGATTTGCCCAAAGATTAAAATAGTTTACTACATGAAAGTTAGTGCCGAAAAGTGCATTTACCGTATCTACAAACATATATGAATATTTGAAATAGGAAAGTACAAAAAGGTTGATGAAAATACTTAATGTTACTAATAATTTTCGGGCGGTGTGTTGCTTAGTTTTATAAATTGCTTTTGCGATGAAAAAATCGGTGATTGTCGAAAAAATTAGTAATAGAAAATATATTCCACTTGATTTGTAGTAAAAAAATAAGCTTAAAAAGAATAAATAGGCATTTCGTGGAGTTTTTTTCTTATAAACTATAGAATAACCTGCCATAACCACAGCAAAAAATACCCAAAAATAAAAACGGGTAAAAATTAAGGGTTCTTTCGGGTTAAATTTTAATATTTCAATTAGTTCATCAAACACGATAAGCTATTGTTTTTTTAATGTCTTATAATCAGTTTTTTAATAGTGCCTTTAAATTTGTTTCTTTATGCTCTTTTGCATCCAAATAGTTGTTATATGCTTTTATAAATGCATTGAAAAATAAATCACCTTTTAATAAATATCCTTGCAGGCTAAAATGTACAAGGTCTTTTCTCATCAATTTTTTATCTAACCAAAGCGATGATGAATTAAATCCGCCCATAATTTCATAAAAATCCCAAATACCGCAATTATTTTTCTTTGCCACATCATAAATCACTTTTTGTGCCAATTCTGTATTTTTGTTCGGGTATCTACGAAATAAATAGCTGTCGTTAGCCACAGTAGCCATTATTGCTACATTAGGTAATGTTTTTTTTATCCGGTTTATCATTTTTTGGTAATTTGAGCGGTAAAATTCAGGTTTGAAGTGTGTGGTATATGCATCATTTGTTCCTAAGGAAATAATTACCAAATCAGGATTTATTGCTTTCAGATGATTTTCAAACAAAGCACATTTTAAAAAGGAAGGAAAACTTGCTCCGTTCACGCCCATCGCATAATAAACAAAGCCGGGATCATCATTTTCTAAGGTAATATCATATAAAGTGAAATGTTTTTGTAAACTGTCGGTTTGTTTTAAATTCATTTTAAATGAATGGTATTCTTTTGCAAAATAATAAGTTGCATAACCCAACAAACTGTCTGTTAGAATACTGTCAATTTTCATATTCGGAAAATCCGGTTGAAAAGATGCAATATCCGTTTTGTAAAATACCCTGATTTGATTGAAGTAGTAGCTTACTAAGCTGTCTTTTTTAAGTTCAATGCTTATACTTGCAGTGGTATCAGACGTGCTTAGTGCAATACCGCTTAAACCCAATGTGCAATGCTTTTTTTGTTCAACATTTCGGCAAGATTGCCATTTTCCTGTGTAGTGTACAGTGTACGATTTGGGTGTATTGGTTTTACTAATTCTATACGGAAAAACAGAGCCACGTCCACCATTTAGCCCCGGATAAAAAGTTTGTAAGCGTTCACGCATTCTACCGGAATAAATATCCGCCTGAATATGTGAACCGCCGATGTGTACAATTCGTATTTTTCCCTTACCATCTAAAATTAAAGTATCTATTTTGCTGAATAAATGCTCAAAATCAGTACTATCCCCGGGAAATTTGATAATATTTTTATCGTAATGTATAAAATTATAGTAGCTAATTTGTAATGGATAATCGTTTTGAGCCTTAAATTTATGGGCAATTAGAAGTACAAATATTAATAATGTATATTTCAAAAAATTATTTATTTGAACTAAGCTGCACTTTTCCTTCATCATCATTTATGGGTAAGCTATTTTGTGTTTTAATAAAATTTTCATAATCAAGCATTAATGCCCTGTAAAACATTTTTGCAATAATTTTTGAACCGCGAACGGTAAAATGGATAAAATCTTTTTCTGCAAGCGCCGGTTCGGAGAATACCCAACTGGGCATGGAGTTTTCTCCACCCATTGCCTCATACATATCCCAAAATGCACAGCCTGCTTTAAAACTGGCATTTTTAAGCGCATCACGAATTAATTTTATGTTCGGATAACTCACATATATATCCTTTTCTTTCATCGACATATCGCCCAAACCAATAACTATAATCGATACTCCCGGTATCAGCCGCTGAATTGCTTTAATTTGTCGATAAAAAGAACGCTCATAAAAATTGTAATTATCGCGCATTCCGGGAGCAACATTCCCTCCAAATTGAAGTATTACTAATTTAACATTTAACTTTTTATAAATATTTGCCAAAAGTGTTTGGTCTGAATTTGTAAAAACAATTCCTCCCGACCCGCGTAAAGGAATATTATCTACTGCAATACCTCTTGTTCCATCCAGTGCGAGCGCAAAAATATCAGGGCTATCTTCGCCTCTAAATTCCAGATGCAGATATTTAGGTGGGTGCTCAAACAACCAACGTTTTACCTGCAAACTATTTGAGGCAGCCAAAGTGTTTTCGCTAAATAAAGTTTCTCCGGTATATAATTTTAAATTGAATGGTTTTTCGTTGTATCCGTAAAAAAGACGTGCCTGAGTATATTGCTTTACTCTTTTTACTGCATAAGGCGAGGGCTTTATTGTTAAATTGGCAGAATAAATTTTAGAAACGTCTTGTTTGTTATTGTTTGCTACTTCTTGATTTTTAGTTGTTCGAGCAGTATCTTGATTATTGATTATTAGGGTAGTATCTTGATTTACACTATCAATAATTATCGGTTCAGGGTATTTTATCGGAGCAAAGCGGCTAAAACTTGCCAGAACACCATATCGCTTATGCCAAACCGTTGTATCTCTTTTTCCGTAACCCGGGTATCTTTTCCAACTGCCTTCAAACTCGATAACTGCCGGCGAACGAAAGTCGTATGGTTGAACTGCCGGAATCAGCCCCGGCCCATAACCTCCAAATTGTGTCTGAAGTTTATAACGTAGGTAGGAAGTCATTCTGTCTGCTTCAATTTGAGAGTCTCCGTAATGTAAAATTCTTATTAGCTTTCCTGATTTTGTTAAACTAAAAAGTTGTTTAAAAAAAGGAAACAGGGCTGCTTTCCCATTTTTTCCGTATTCAATTTTTTGTCTTACTTGTCCGGGTTTAATGTTTAAGGGTTGATAATAAACAATGCTTGAATCTTTTAAAAAAGCTTTTTCTAACGGTTCATCTACATTTTTGTCTAACGTGTCGGGCACTTGATTTTTTGCAATAATTTCAGTAATATCAACATATTTATCTTCTTGGGGCATAAATGTCTCTTCAAGCGAAGGGAAATGCACTGTCCAGCTATTGGTAATTTTTAATCCATCTTTCGGGATAAGTAAAGATAATATCAACATCCCGAAAAAGACAGAGAGCATAAAGATTAATATGTTAAATGGCTTCATTTAAAGGCAGAAATTTATCAGCTTTTCTTTTTAATTTTAATTATTTGTCCGGGTTTTAATTTACGTACGTCTTCTTCGGTGAATTTGTTTAATTTCATAATATCCGTATTACTGACTCCTTGATATTTTTTGGCAATTGTCCAAAGATTTTCTCCACTCCTAACTGTATGATAAATATAATTCGGGTCATACTTATAGTTAGGATTGGTGTTAGAGTTGGGCTTATTTTTATAAACTAATTTATTTTTTTCATCAAAGCTCATACTGTTTATTTTTTTATAAGTATATGCCTTTTTATTGGGAACATAAACAGTCAGCTTTTGACCTACACGTATTTTGCTGCGGTAACCAATTTTGTTCCAATATTTTAAATCACTTACTCTCACATTATACCACCCTGCAATTAAACTAAGAGCATCACCTGATTTTACGGTGTAAGTAAGTTTTGTTTTGTTTTTTGTTGATGGTGGTTTGTAATTTGATTGATAAGATGAAGCATAATAATTTTTTGAAGAATATTTTTTTGGGGTAATAACTACTCTTTTAGGGTTGAAATAGATCGAATCTTTATAAGAATAGATTGAATCTTCTACATCAATGAATGCCAATGAATACTTTAAGGGCAATCGTAAAGGGTAGGGTTCGGTGGTAACCGGAATAATATCTTTTTTATATTGCGGATTTAAATCACGAATTTGTTCTACCGGTATTTTTAATACATCGGCAACTTGCATGAAATGTAATTTTTTTGTTACCATAATAGTATCTGTCATAACCGGCATTTTTATATCAATCGGTTTTATATTATGTTTGCTGTAATAATTCATTAAGTACGCTGCACCAATAAATGCAGGCACATAGCCTCTTGTTTCTCTTGGCAGGTAAGGATAAATATCCCAATAATCGCGTTTTCCTCCTGCTCGGCGAATTGCTTTATTTACATTTCCGGGT
This sequence comes from Bacteroidales bacterium, assembly GCA_027083715.1. Classification (GTDB taxonomy): domain Bacteria; phylum Bacteroidota; class Bacteroidia; order Bacteroidales; family NBLH01; genus NBLH01. The sequence continues at coordinate 2,419 of JALWNR010000633.1, read as the reverse complement.
CCACAGTTATAGGCAGCGATTACCAATGTCCAATCTTTGTACATATCGTATAAATGTGATAAAAACTCGGCAGCTGCTTCTGATGAGCGTTCCGGATCACGCCGTTCGTCAACAAAAGAATTTATTTCCAAATGATAAATTCTTCCTGTGCTGTACATAAACTGCCATAGACCAGTTGCACCTGCTCTGGAAACTGCTCGTGGGTTTAATGCTGATTCTATAATCGGGAGGTATTTTAATTCTAAAGGCAAATCGTGTTTGTCTAAAATTCGTTCAAACATCGGGAAATAATAATCGCTTAGTCCGATTAGTATAGGTGCAGTTCTGCGGCGTGTGTATAACTCAATATATCTTCTGATTATTGAATTATAGGGCAGTTCAATTAACGATGGAATTTCGCCTAAGCGTTTAATTAAAACAGAGTCCGGTAATTGTTTTACATCCGCTTCTTTGGCTGAAACTTTAACATATTGTAATTCACTGCTTTTTACAGAGTTTTTTATATACCATAAATTCAGGAGACTATCCAAGTCTTCCTCAATTTGTTTACTCTCATTTTTATCGGCAACTATTGTATCTGTTGGGTGAATATCTGCATAAGTATTCAATCCAAATCCAAATACGATGGTTGCTGATAAAAGAAATCTTTTCCAATCCATAATAAACTCTTTTTTTATTTAATTATTTAATGACATTACAAATTTCAGCCCAAAGGCATTTTTTGAACTGATTTTTACCGGTTTTATTTGAGGTTCAACTCTTAAACTAAGGTCATCGCTAATGTCAAAATCCATTAAATTTGCATCAACGCTGGCATCAAGAATATTCATCAGGTAAAAAACAGAACCTAGGATAATACTCAAATCGCGGTTTCTTCGATAAAAATCTTTCCTGTCTTTAAGCTGTGTTTCATTTATAGTTGGTGACCAAGAGGGTGGTCCCTCAATTGCATACACAGCATAGGCATCTTTATAAATTTTGTATTTAAAATTATTATCTTCAATCATGTATAATGAGGCGGCAAAAATGGTGTAAATAATCGGTATTTTCCAATATTTCCGGTTATGTGCTTGTCCTAACCCCGGCAAAATTGCCGACATCCACCACGATTTTTTAGGGTTCCATTCTTTTTGTGAAGTACTTGTGCCTGAAAGGCTGTCAACGGGAACAAGGATTGTACTGTCTTTTTTTTGGACAATCATTTTTAGTTCCTGATGTGAACTGTCTATTCTTAATGTATCGGGGAAATCTTCAATTTGAGCAAAAAGACTACTGTGCAATACTGCAAATACTACTGTTAATATGCATGCCTTTAAATAATTTTTCCACATCATCAAAAATCTTCATCTTCAAAAAAAGCACACTATTTAGCTCCTTTTAACAATATTTCGGTTATTCTGTTAAATTCATCTTCTGAGTTAAACGAAATAGTGATACTGCCTTTTCCGTTTTCATTTCTTTTTAAATCTACTTTTGTACTTAATTGTTTCTTTAAAGTGTCTCTGATATCCAAAAATTGTTTGGGTAATTCAAATTTTGCAGTTTTTGTTTTTTCTTTATTTACGGGGAACTTAATTTCGCGAACCAGTGCCTCTGCTCCACGTACCGAAAGACCTTCATTGATAATTTTGTAAAAAACTTTAAGTTGGGCATCGGGGTCATCCATGTTTATCAGTGCTTTTGCATGTCCCATGCTAATTCTTTTATCGCGTACACCCACTTGAATTTCGGCAGGCAATTTCAATAAACGCAAATAGTTTGCTATGGTTGCTCTTTTTTTTCCGATGCGGTCGCTGAGTTTTTCTTGTGTTAATTGGCATTCATCCATCAAACGTTGATAGGTAACGGCAATTTCAATGGAGTTTAAATCTTCGCGCTGAATATTTTCAACAAGTGCCATTTCAAGCAACCCTTGATCGTTTGCATCGCGAACAAAAGCAATTATTTTTTTAAGTCCTGCAATTTTTGATGCACGAAAACGTCTTTCACCGGAAATTAATTGAAATTTTTCATCATTAATTTTTTTTACGGTAATAGGCTGGATGATTCCTAACTCTTTTATAGAATTAGCAAGCTCTTGTAATGCTTCTTGATCAAATTCTTTACGAGGTTGAAACGGATTGGTTTCAATTTTTGATATGTCTATCTCGGCAATTGCACTTGTTGAAACAGCTTCATCAACCGGTCTTTTTTCATATTTAGCATCATCAATAAGTGCACCTAACCCTCTACCTAATGCTTTCTTTTTTGCTACCATATTTTGCGGGACAATTATTAGCTAAATCGGGTAATGTTCTAATAGTCAGTTACTTACTCGATTTAAAAGATTTGTTAATAAAATTTATTCTACTTCTTCTTCAACTTCGTTATTTTGTAATAACTCTCTTGCCAGATTCAAGTAACTTAATGCACCTTTTGA
>JALWNR010000632.1 GCA_027083715.1 Bacteroidales bacterium | reverse complement strand
GCCTAATACCTAAGCATTTGCTGCAACGAAAAAAACAAAAATTCATCAAAAATCTAATTTTTTCAAAAATCAAGCACTTTATAGACAAACACTAATTAGGCTAAAAGCCGGCTCTTAATGCAAAAATAAAATTTCTGCCTGCCGAAACAATACCTGACGAATAAGGACGGTAACGTAAATCTAAAATATTTTCAATTCCTGCATTAACTTGTAAAAAAGGGTTTATCTGATAACTGATTTTTGTATTTAAAGTAAACCAGCTTGGCGAATAAGGTTTGCCTGTACTGTCAGTTGCATACATATAACTTTTAGATTGTTCCGAAGGAGCTAAATTTTTATTTGAAATGGCACCATTATAATTAGCATAAAAATCAGCTTGAATTTTTTTTGCTTTAAATATAAAATGTGTACTTCCAAACAGCGGGGCTACATGTCTTAACGGGAGACCTTCTTTATCCTCACCTTTTGTGTATGTTAAATTTGTTTTAAACGACAAGTTTTCAGGCAAATCAGCATAAACTCCTAATTGAAATCCATAAACCGTTGCTTCATCAGTATTTACAAGAGCTTCAACTTTGCTTAATTCACCATCATATATAATTGAATCCATTCCATTAAATGTAAAATCACGTCTTACCATCGCCCCTTTTAATATAGTATAAAATCCTATAGCTTCAATTTTAATATTGTTATTAAAAGTTTTGAATATTCCTAAATCTAAATTATAAGCGTACTCAGATTTTAAATTATTATTGGGAACTACCACATTACCGGGTTCAGAATCAAATATTTTTCCAACATCATCAATATTTGGTGCACGGAAACCTGATGATAAGTTCAGCTTATATTGCCAGCCAAAATCCGGTCTGTAAACCAAACCAAGGCTTCCGTTTAAGGCTCCTGTATTAATATGAATATTCTGAAAGGGAAATTTATAAAAAGTTGTATCAAAATCGGCATTAAGCAACACACGACTGTACCGAATACCTGCATTAAAAGTTATTGTTTTATTAATATTATTTTTGTAATTCAGGTATCCTGCAAAAGATGAATAATTTGAATTATTAGGATACCTGCTTGCATAAGGTATAATTTCTCCTGTATAAATATTTCTTTCTTGCCCCATTGAGTTAATTTTGTTTGTTAGTGCTTCAAATCCATAAAACAAAAAACTTTGAGTGTTTAATTGTTTGTCAAAATCCAGATTTGCTGTGTATATATCCACTTTTTCAGTTCTTTCTCTAATTTCATCATTTCTGTATTTACGGTCGTGTCTGCTTTCTTCATACTTTTGATAAGAAAAAATGAATTTAGCTGCATCGAATAGTTTTACAGATTTTGAATATTTCAAGTTAAGTGAATTCATCATCCATTTTTGTGGACCATAATACCATTGTGCATATTTGAGTTGATTATTTTTGTACTGTATCAAGCGGTCATAACGTGGAACATCAGATAATTGTGAATACTGAAAACCATAATTGATATCCCAATTATTATTAGGACTAAATCTAATCTTTTGCATTAGATAAATCTGGCTATAAGCCGAAAATTTTTGAATATTCTTATCCTGATTTTTTACAATAGAGTCTTGATTGCTAATCCAATCAATATATTCAGAGCGGGTATATTCATCATGTTTTTTACTGCCCATTTTTAAATCATCATAATCACTGTAGGTAATACTTGTACGGAATGCCCATTTTTGACTTGCAATATTAAAATTCAGATGTCCGGTTTTTTCATTATTAGCAGAAGAATACCTTGATAGAGCTTTTCCTGAAAACCTTAATTTTCCGTTAGATGACAATTTTGCTTGTAGCGTATGAAAATCCATAACTCCGCCAATGGCATCACTACCATAGATAACCGAACCGGGACCGAAAATAATTTCAGTATTTTCAATACTGTTTGCATCTAATGAAATAACATTTTGTAAGTTACCGCTTCTGTAAATTGCATTATTCATTCGTACACCATCAACAACAATTAAAATACGGTTGGTAGAAAAACCTCTTATCATTGGGCTCCCCCCTCCCATTTGACTTTTTTGTATAAAGACCTCGTTAGATATGCCCAGTAAATCAGCTGTAGTTTGCGGATTTTCAAAAGCCACTTCTCTGGCAGAAATTGTTGTTATTTTATTGGGAACCTCTTTTTTGTTTTGTTCCCAACGATTTGCAGAAACAACAATTTCGTCTAAATTTAAAATACTTTCCGAGAGTTGTATCTTAAAATGCATTTTTTTCAAATCTTTATAACTGATGATTAACACTTTAAAGAAAGGATGTTTAAATGTCAGAACTTCATTTTTATCGAAATTGCTAATATCGGCTTTTCCGTTATTGTCCGTTATTATTGATTGGTTATTGCCGATAATTAAAACATTTTCAATGGGCTGTAGATTGGTTTTATCTACAACAGTTACTGTTTGCCCAATTCCAAGAATGGAAACAAAATTTAGTATGTATATTATATATAATGATTTCATTTTTTTGAGTTTTAAAACAATAATATCTCACGGCAAGACATAAAGCAGTCTCCCAATATATAAATTGATGCTTTTAAAAATCAAAATAGATATTGTAAAGAAACTAATTAATAGCATTAAAAATGGAAAAAATTTAGAGTCGCTAACTGTTGCAGGAAGTGGAATAGAAGATCCTAATATTGTAA
>JALWNR010000631.1 GCA_027083715.1 Bacteroidales bacterium | reverse complement strand
TTATTATCCTTTTGGTATGCAAATTTCCGGACTTTCATTTAACAAAACACAACCAAAAAACAAATACCTCTACAACGGCAAAGAACTACAAGAAGACTTTAACTTAGGCTGGTACGATTACGGCAAAAGGTTTTATGATGCGGAAGTACCAAGATTTACAAGTATTGACCCTTTGGCTGAATGGTATTATTCTGTAAGTCCATACAACTACGTTGGGAATAACCCTATTTCATACATTGATCCAGATGGAAATTTCAAGACAAAATTTGGTGCTTGGTGGTATAAATTGTGGCATGGTGGTGATGGTATAGGAGTTGCAAATGATAGAGGAGGCGAATATTTTGTATACACTGATACACCAGATGAAGAAGGATGGGGGATAACTTCTACAAGGATATTTAGCAAAAAGGAGTCTAGCTCAAAACAAAGGACTAACAAAAATTATGATAGTTGGGTACAGTCACACGGTGTAAGATGGACATGGAGTATAGCTCAGGGGCAAGAAACCAGAAAGTCGGAAACGTGGGAATCAGGTGGTTCGATAGATAATTTAATGAACCTAATATTAAGCGGTATTGATATGTCCAGAGCACCTTTAATGTACGAACAATTTTTGACACCAAGGCGGTTAGACCAATTGTCTGATGGGTTTCAAGCAGGTTATAACACAATACCTTCTAATAAGGACGACAAAGACGATAAACAGACAAACAATAAAACAGATGCACATGGAAAACCAATTAAAGCATCTTCTTATGAACCTGATGAAAGTGATTCTGTTATTGTAAGTATTTGCGTAGAATATGATCCTGGTAATCCTAAAAATAACAAATATGTAAAAATGAAACAACACAAACATACACATAAAGGGAGGTATTTAAAATGAGAAAGTATCTTATATTAATAATTATTTTATTTCTAATTTTTTCTTGTTCAGATAATGATATCCTTAAACCAAAATTGACGATTATTAAGAATAAAGAAATAGTAGATACAAATGAATTGTTTACTGCTAAAATATTTATTTATAACATAGATACAACTGTTTATCCTCAATTTTATATTATTTCAGGTTCTGATACATTATTATTGCAATATGATAATATTAATATGTGTGGGATATATAGGAGCCGAAGTAGAAGTGATTGGAAAGGAAAAATAAATGGTTTTGTCAAGTTTAAACAAAATAATGGACATATTTCTCAGCTAAATTATGATATAAAATATGAGATTAAAACTCATTAAATTATACTTACTTAAAAAGCTGTAAATTGCAATTTTGCAATCACCAATTTTCCACAAAATAAAATCATCAAAATTTGCGTAGCAAAGTTTAAAGACAAACACTTTCCACGAGCCCCGGCTGTGTACCGCTCAACGAGGGATATGGCTAATTCAATGCAGCGAACAGCGATTACACAGCCTAGATTTTTTTGTTTCTTTTTTCATCAATGGAAAAAAGAAAAGAACAATTCATTATCTTTACAAAAAATCTTTAAAAACGAAAAATTGCAAAAACCAATAAACCATACCACAAGCTTAATGAGCGAAGCTCATTATTATCCTTTTGGTTTGCAAATTTCCGAACTTTCATTTAATAAAACACAGCCAAAAAATAAATACCTCTACAACGGCAAAGAACTACAAGATGATTTTGGCTTAGGCTGGTTGGATTACGGTAAAAGGTTTTATGATGCGGAAGTACCAAGATTTACAAGTATTGACCCTTTGGCGGAGAAATATTACTCAATTTCACCTTATGCTTATGTTGCAGATAATCCTATACGCTTCATAGACCCTAACGGTGAAGATATTTGGATATCTTACAGTGAACAACAAGCTCGAAGAGATAAAGAGGGAAATGTTAAAACATACAAGAGAGGGAAAAGAAAAGGGCAAGTGAAATATAAAACAGTTACCAAAACTATACAATACAAAGTTGGTATGAGTGGAATTGGTAATGAGTTTGCAGACAATGTTATTAACTCATTAAATTTATTAGATGCTAAGCTTGGGGAACTTGGGGGTGAATTTGGAACAATGATTAGTGATATAGCTAGTAATAATCAAGTGAACCTAAGTATAAGCCAATTTAACAAATTAAATGGTGAATTTAGTCCTTCAAGATCATTATCTGGTACTGCTCAAGGAGATATCAGGTGGAATACAGAACTAGGTTTGGTGGGAGATATTACTAACCCTAACTCAAATACGAATAGGATACCCCCGATAATTTCACTATTTCACGAATTGGGACACGCTAAAATAAGTTTTGATGAAAAATTAAGAGGCTTAGATTATACTAATAAAACTCAACAACATTTGACTATTGTTCCTTATGAGGGAAAACTTTCACAAAGTTTAGGATATGGAGCAAGATCTAATGATATTTCGGACATTGGAATATATCGAGCTTTAACAGTAACAAGTACTAAAGGGAAGCAATTTCTTTATAATACAAAAAGAATACTAAGTTTTGAATTAGCCTTTTCTGTTGGGAAAAAGAAATTTTACAAATAAGATATGAGGAAAACAGAATTATTATTAGTAATGTTATCTGTATTAATTAGCCCTGTTATTATTAATGCACAAAATATTGATTCTATACGTGTGATTAATGATTATGGAATAGGTAATATCATATTAGGACAAAAAATAAATAAAAAGCAACTTAAAGAATATAAG
>JALWNR010000630.1 GCA_027083715.1 Bacteroidales bacterium | reverse complement strand
GTTCTATAATTTGGGCTTTATTTTGGATATACAATATTAAAGATAAACGCCCTGAACTTCATAAACTTACTTTAAGTTTTTTCTTCTCTGTTTTTATCATCGGCATTAGCCTTTTTCTTTTTTCAAATTTTCAAATTCCTGAAACAAAAGGAATTTTGGCCGCAATTTATACCGGTTTTTTTGAAATGAGTATTGCTTATGTTTTGTGGCTTAAAGCATTAAAATTGGCAAAACGAAGTGATAAAATCAGTAATTTAGTATTTATTTCTCCTTTTTTTGCACTATTGTGGATTCATCTTGTTTTAGGTGAAAATATCTACAAAACAACTATTTACGGACTAATCCTTATTCTATTAGGAATATTTATTCATCAATTTTTTTCAAAATCAACAAAAGTATAAGTTATGAATTCAATAATCACACCCGACAATCACTTTACCTTATGGGCAGTTTTGCTTGCCTCTGTTGCTTTTGGTCTTTACGGAGAAAAAAAGAAGTGGTTTGGCAGTATTGCCGGAGTGGTTGTTACCATTATTTTAATGTCTTTACTTGCTATGTTTCATGTAGTTCCATCTGCCTCAGATGATAAAATAGTGGTTCCGGTTTACGATTTTATTTTTAAATACCTGATTCCTATTGCAATACCTTTACTTCTTTTTAATGCCAATTTGGTAAAAATAGTAAAAGAATCCGGACGTTTGATAATTATATATTTGCTTGGTGCTTTGGGGATTGTGATTGGTGCAATTATAAGTTTTTACATAGTAAATCTTGGACAAGAAGGTTTCAAGGTAGCAGGAGTTTTTATAGCCACCTTGGTGGGTGGAAGCGTAAATTTTGTAGCCGCTGCCGAAACACTTGATTTTAGTACCAGTAGCCTTTTTGCCACAACCATAGCAGTGGACAATTTTTTCATTCACTTTTATATTGTTTTTTTATTTATGGTGCCTTTTTTGCCCTTACTTAAAAAATATTTTCCCGATTACACCGAAGAAGCTGAAACAGAAGCTGAAAAACTGGAAAATGATCAAAACACAGCCAAGGGCGATTTGGAGTCCATTACTTATTCACTAAGTATTGCTGCAATTGTTGCTGCTTTGGGCTTTTGGATTACACCCATCATCAAAGATTTTTTTCATACAAAAATAAATATTACCATACTTGTTATTACACTAATTATTACGCTGGCTGCCAATATTTTTCCAAAAACTTTACGAAAATTTGAAAAAACAGCATTCAGTATCGGTATGTTCTTTTTGTATGTATTCCTTGCTGTGGTAGGTGCTGCCGCAAACCCCAAAGATGTTTTGCTTGCCGGACCGGAAATATTACTTTTTGCATTCATTACGGTAGTCATTCAATTTATTTTATTACTGATATTTGGAAAAATCTTCAAATTCAGTTTAAAAGAAATTGCCGTAGCTTCCTGTGCCAACGTGGGCGGACCTGCAACGGCAGTTCCAATGGCAGCTACTTTTAAAATGCGCAAAGCCATTACTCCGGCTGTACTTGTCGGGATTTTAGGCTATGTGATTGGAACCATCCTGGGGGTTTCGGTTGGCTTTTGGCTGCAATAGCTAAGCATGAAAAACCAACAGTGGTGCATTAATCTGAAACAATATTTTTTTTGTTAAACTTGGTTTAAAAAAACGGGTAATAAAATTACGTTTATGGGTAGTTATAGCAATTATATCAATATTATTTTGCACAATAAACTCAGATAAAGGTTTTATCACATCATGTGATTCAATAATATGACAACTGAATTCATATCCTGGATAAAGATTATTAAAAATCGTTTTAATATGCTCAATTTTTTCTAACTTTTCGTTTTCTTGTATTCCGATATGTACCAAATGTATTTTAACATCAAAAAGATAAATCAAGGTCATTAATTTTTTTAAAGCTTTATAATCCGATTCATCAAAATTAGTTGCATATAAAATATTAATTTTACCATTGGGATTATATCCGGCTGTCTCAGGAATAGCCAATACCGGAACGTTAGTTTCTTCAATAGTTGATGCAGTGATACTACCAAAATATTCTTTTTCTTCGCGACTAAGACCACGTGCTCCCATAACAATTAAATCGGGCAAATATTTTTTATAAACATTGATAATTTCGTTTGCCGGATTTCCATTAGTTAATGTAAAATTAAGTTTCACATGTTTAAAATCGTTTTTATCAATCTTTTTTTTCTGTTCATTGAATAAATTAAGAAGTTTTTTTTGTGCTTTATTAGCTATTTCAGTAATGGTATCATTCAAATTTACAACATAGCTTAAACCATCACCATAATCAATAGAATTAATTACCGGAAAAAAATAAGAATGCATTAACATTACTTCAGCATGCAGTTTTTCTGCAATTCCAATTGCGTAATCACATGCTTTTATTGAATTTTCCGAGAAATCAACAGGCACTAAAATTCGTTCAATTTCCTTTGAAAATGTATCACCCTCGATGGTTTCAATCCCATAAAGTTCAATAAAAGTTTCCAATGTTTTAATTGCTTTTTTCCGGTCTTTCATTCTTACCTTTACTCTATAACCATTTAGTTCATTCGCTTTAACTGCTTTTGCAAGCGAAAGCACACAATCAATTTGTTCTTCAATAAGTTGCTTTTTTAATAAATCAGCATCTGTTTTTTTTAATGTTGCAATGGTTACAAATCGATTTTCCAT
>JALWNR010000629.1 GCA_027083715.1 Bacteroidales bacterium | reverse complement strand
GATTGATAAAGCCGTTGGGAAAAAAATTAATTCGCAACAAACGAAAACATTTACTTGGTCGATAAAACAAGATGCAGATTTGAGAATATTAGAAATTTACAAAAAAAACAATCAAACAAAAATTGTTTTTTCACATCAAAGTATTTCTTCATCAATCAACATTCCTTTTACAGATAAGGCATCAATTGAAAATGCTTTACATGCATTGGCGTTTTTGCTTTCACAAAATTTATTTTCACCTCAAAAAGCCGATTATTTTGCCGATTTAAATCCTGTTGCCATGCGTTTAGAATTGGTACAAGGAATTAATAACTGTACGTTAATTAATGATACCTACAACTCCGACCTTAATTCTATCCAAATTGCACTTGACGTATTAAATCGGCAGAATCAACACATAAATAAAAGTTTGATAATTTCTGATGTTTTGCAAAGTGCACAAAATGAAAAAGAACTTTATAAACAATTGGCTTTAATGATTAATAAAGCACCCTTAGATAAAGTAGTTTTGGTTGGCGAAAAGCTTTTTAAATATCGCAGTTTGTTTAAAGGCAACATTCAAAATTTTACGAATACAGAAAAACTTTTGCAAAGTCAAATACCTAAATATTTCCAAAATCAAGCTCTTTTGTTAAAAGCAGCCCGAAAATTTCGTTTTGACCGAATCATTGATTTACTTCAACAAAAAAACCATCGTACCGTATTGGAAATAAGTATGGAAAATATGTTACATAATCTGAATTATTACCGCTCTCTATTAAAAAAAGAAACCCAAATAATGGTCATGGTAAAGGCATTTTCATACGGTAGTGGCTCATACGAAATAGCATTGTGGTTAGAGCATCAGAAAATTGATTATTTAGGAGTAGCATATGTTGACGAAGGAATAGAACTGCGTAAAGCAGGAATCAGTTTACCAATTATGGTAATGAATCCCAATTTTGAAAGTTTTCCACAGCTAATTGAATATAAATTAGAACCTGAAATTTATAGTTTTACTTCTTTACATAAATTTAAGTTAGCTGCACAAAAATTTAGTGTAAACCCATATCCTATTCATATTAAGATTGATACAGGAATGCGTCGTTTAGGTTTTGATCTGAACGAAATTGATAAATTGATTAAAGAATTAAAACATTGTAAATCAGTTAAAATAAAATCTGTTTTTTCTCATCTCGTTGCCAGTGACGAAGCAATACAAGATAAATTTACACAAAAACAAATCAAAGAATTTAAGCATGCAAGTAAAAAAATTACAGATGCGTTATCTTACAAATTCAGCCGTCACATATTAAACTCATCCGGTATTGAACGTTTTCCTGATGCACAGTTTGAAATGGTACGTTTAGGCATTGGCTTATACGGCATCAGTCCGAATAATCAAAATAAATTAAAAAATGTGAGTACCTTAAAAACACGTATTTCTCAAATAAAAAAGGTAAAAGCAGGTGAAACAATTGGTTATTCACGCGCCGGCAAAATAAAAAAAGATACCTATATTGCAATATTGCCCATAGGTTATGCTGATGGCTTAAATCGTAAATTAAGTAATGGAAAAGGAAAAGTTTTTTTACACGGAAAATACGTTCCTTTTATTGGGAATATTTGTATGGATATGAGCATGATTGAACTTAAAAATATTTCTGCTGTAGAAGGCGATGAAGTTATTATTTTTGGCGAACAACCAACTGTAAATCAATTAGCAAAGCAAATTGAAACCATTCCGTACGAAATTTTTACGTCTATTTCATCAAGAGTAAAACGCGTTTATTTACAGTAACCTGTGTTTGCAAGTGAAGTGCTTGATTCTTGAAACGTGTCTTCCGCTAGTCAGACAAATTTTTAATTCAATGACTTTATGGGCAGACACAAATTAACCGCAATAATTCATGAAATTATCTTTAAGCAGATACAAAGCCTGTTCCGATTTATCGGAAGCACCGTATTCCGCCGACATATTATTATATTTCAAGGAATTCGTAACGAAGTAGATGCTTAAAGAGAATTTCAAGCGACACCCAACCTTTAGCCTCATGAGCCGAAGGCGAATAAATTTGAGTGCGTTTATTTTGTCGCAAAAACTACTTAATGTGTTGATAATGAGAATGTTGTAATGTGTTTATAACAAAAGCGGTGAACTGCGAAGCACCTCACCAAAGGTAATTTTGCGGGTTAATCTTTTGCTAAATAATCTTTTGCTTCTTCAAGTGTTTTAAAAAGTTTTGTAGGGGTACCTCCTGCAAAAAAATTGACCATTTTATACAAAACCATTTTTGCTCCGGTAATTCCTATTACAGCTCGTTTGTATAAATAAGGTCGAACACGTTTAGCTACTTGTTTTATTTCGTTTAATCCCTCGCCGTAAATATGAGAATTAGAAAAATTTGTTAATGAACATAAATGCTTATTATTCTTATTTTTCATAACAATTTGTTCAAATTCATGTACTAATTTTACCAAATCATCGCCATACATATTTGAAAAGTCCAAATAAATAATTTCCCGACCTTTGTGTTCAATAAATTTTACTCTATCGTTCATTCTTTTTTGCTGTAATATACTACTTTTTTAAATTTTTACTTTGCTATAATTTTATTTTTTACCTTAAATCCGCAGGTATGTTTGTAACGATAATCCAAAATGTGTGTCAGTATTGGTGTAGCGCAGAAAAAAGCAACACAGGCGTATCACTTGAT
>JALWNR010000628.1 GCA_027083715.1 Bacteroidales bacterium | reverse complement strand
ATCAAATTTATGAAAAAGAGAAGAATGTCTAACACACTTTCCTGTTATCTAAACCGATGATAACAAGACAAGTACAATTACAATTATTATGAAAAAATTAATTCAATACTATGCCTTTGGTATAATGTTTTTTATATTTTCGGTAGCAAACGCACAAATTATTCCTGAAAATAATCAGTTCAGACAATTGGGAACATTACTACCCGATGCAAATGTTTTCCGCACGGCTTCCGGTGCTCCAGGATTTAAATATTGGCAACAAAAAGCCGATTATAAAATTAAGCTTGAATTAAACGATGATAATCAAAGTATTACAGGAGAAGAAACAATTACATATTATAATCAATCTCCGGACAATTTAGATTACCTATGGATACAATTGGATCAAAACATTCGTGCTAAAAACTCATTACGAAGCCGTGCCCAAAGCTCTTCGATTAATAAAGAAATGAATGCGGGAGCACTTCGTTACCTTAATTATGATTTTGATGGTGGTTTTAAAATCAAGGAGGTAATTGATGCACAAGGGAATAAATTACATTATATAATTAATGAAACCATGATGCGCATAGACCTGCCAAAAGCACTGAAATCAGGTGAAAATTTTACTTTTAATATTAAATGGAACTATAATATAAACAACCGTGCCCTATACAGAGGACGTTCAGGAATGGAATATTTTGAAAAAGATGGTAATTACCTATATGTAATTGCCCAGTTTTATCCACGTATGGCACTTTATACTGATTATGCCGGTTGGCAAAACAAACAATTCCTTGGCTCAGGAGAATTTACACTAACTTTTGGTAACTTTGATGTTGAAATTACTGTTCCTGCTGATTTTATTGTGGCAGCAACAGGCGTATTAACCAATAAAAAAGAAGTTTTAAGCACCCAACAATTGACGCGTCTTGAAAAAGCAAAAAATGCGGAAAACCCCATTTTTATTGTTACCCAAAAAGAAGCAGAAAAAGCAGAGAAAAGTAAATCAAAAAATAAAAAAACATGGAAATTTAAAGCTGAAAATGTTCGTGATTTTGCCTTTGCCGGTTCACGTAAATTTATTTGGGATGCAATGGGTGTACATTTTGGTAATCGTACGGTCATGGCAATGTCTTTTTATCCCAAAGAAGGAAATCCTTTATGGGAAAAATATTCAACCAGAGCTGTTGCTCATACATTGAAAACCTACTCACATTTCACTTTTGACTATCCCTATCCTGTTGCACAATCTATTCATGCCAACCGTATAGGCATGGAATATCCCATGATATGTTTTAACGGAGGACGTCCCGAGCCCGATGGTACCTATTCAAAAAGAACAAAATACGGCATGTTAGGAGTAATTATTCATGAAGTAGGACATAATTTCTTCCCGATGATTGTCAATTCTGATGAACGCCAATGGACTTGGATGGATGAAGGGCTTAATACTTTTTTACAATATCAAACCGAACAAGCATGGGAAAAAGGATTCCCTTCACGAACAGGAGGCTCTCCGCAAATGATTGTGGACTATATGCGTACTAATAAAACTGAGCTTACACCCATAATGATTAACCCTGATATTGCACATTTTCATCATCAATCACAATATTCAAAAGTAGCAGCTGCATTAAGCATGCTGCGCGAAACAGTAATGGGCAGAGAATTATTTGATTATGCTTTTAAAGAATATGCAAACCGTTGGAAATTTAAACATCCAACACCTGCTGATTTTTTTCGTACGATGGAAGATGCTTCAGCGGTTGATTTAGATTGGTTTTGGCGCGGATGGTTCTATTCTACGAATCATGTAGATTTAGCTATTGAAAATGTTCAGATGTTTAAACTGGCAAACGGAAATCCAGCAGAAGAAAAAGCTTGGAAAAAGAAACAAAAAAATGAAAACCCTGTTTATATTAAGGATATACGTGATAAAGACTTAAAAACCATAGTAGAAAAAGATCCTTCCATGAAAGATTTTTACAACAGCTATGATCCTTATCTTACAAAACCCGGTGATAAAGAAATCTACAAACAATTTACAGCAGCACTTACTAATGAAGAAAAAAAATTTATTGATGCCAATAATATTTATTTGCAAATAGATGTAAAAAACATAGGTGGAATTGTAATGCCCTTGATATTAAAGTTAGAATATACTGATGGGACTGATGAAATCGTTCGTATCCCTGCCGAAATATGGCGATACAATAATAATAGTATTTCAAAAGTATTGGTTATTAATAAACCGATTAAAGAAGTGGTACTTGATCCTTTTGCCGAAACAGCTGATACGGATATGCAAAATAATTATTGGCCTCCAAGAATAATTCAATCAAGATTTGAGCTTTATAAAAGTAAAAATTATCCGCAGAAAAATCCAATGCAAAAAAATGGGAATAAATAATATCCTTAAATCTGCAAGAATACATTTACTTAACAAAGTATTATCCCGAATTATTACCTTCGGTGAACTGCGAAGTACATCACCGAAGGTAATTTTGCGGGTTAAGTCCCTTGGTATAAATGAGAAAATAGTAATATGTATGAACCGTTTGGCTTTGCAGTAAAAAAAAGTTTAAGGATTTATATATATCAATTTTAACATTACTTACCCTGTAAATTTACCGTAGAGCCTAGCTGAATAATACTTGACTTATTATTTTGAATTTCTGCTGCAAGCAGGCTATTGAATACTTTCTCTCTAATTT
>JALWNR010000627.1 GCA_027083715.1 Bacteroidales bacterium | reverse complement strand
TTGAGTACGTTTGTTTTACGACAAAACTCACTTAACACATTGACAATAAACGCATTGCAATGTAACCGTAACAAAAGCGGTGAACTGCGAAGCACCTCACCGAAGGTAATTTTGCGGGTTAAAATAATTTGATCTTTAATATGCCCGTACCGGATTAACTGATTATTCTGAAAGAATTAAAGGAATTAAGCGTAAATTTGCTCGAGAAATATATTTTAACAAATGTAACGCCCATTTTTGAGGTAATGAATTAAAGAAAAAATATATCTTTGCCTTAAACAGAATTTATTATGGATGATATTAGCGAAAAACAATTAAAACTGGACAAGCGCTATTTACAAATGGCACAAATATGGGCAGGAAACTCTTATTGTAAACGCCGAAAAGTTGGAGCATTGATCGTGAAAGATAAAATGATTATTTCGGATGGGTATAACGGAACTCCTGCAGGTTTTGAAAATATTTGCGAAGACCAAGAAGGCAAAACAAAACCCTATGTTCTTCATGCAGAGGCAAATGCCATTACAAAAGTAGCTAAATCAAATAATAGTAGCGAACACTCAACACTTTATGTTACCACATCGCCTTGTTTAGAGTGTTCTAAATTAATTATTCAAGCCGGTATTAAAAGAGTGGTTTTTGCTGAAAAATACCGTATTGGAGATGGTTTAGAGTTGTTAAAGAGAGTTGGTGTTGAATTGGTGCATATTCAATAAACTTCAAAATACAGTAGAGTCGGCATTATATATGTATTACAATATTCACTCAAAAGTGATTAAAGGTATTCATCTTTTCTTCCTCAGCTGATTTGTATATTAAATACGATGATACAGCTACTAAAATAAAACTTAAAATTACTTGTAACAAAGCAGTTTCTCCTGTACCTAAATTATCAGGCGATACTTCAATTACCGATTTATCTATCAGGTAATAAGCAATTACAGCAAAGGCATTGTTTACAAAATGAGCAAGTATGGGCAGCCACATATTTCCTGACCACATCAGCAAATAGCCGAATAAAACACCAAGAAACAGGCGTGGAACAAATCCGTAAAACTGAAAATGAATTGCACTAAACAAAACAGCAGCTAACCAAAGCCCGATATGTTTGTTGCCTGTCCATCCGGTAAACAATTTCTGAAATATTCCACGAAACATTAACTCTTCACCTACTGCCGGGATTAAGGCAATAACAAAAATATTAAGAAGTAAAGTAGATATATTATCGGCTTGCAAAAATAATTTAGTGATTTTTTCAGCATTGGCTTCACTTTCTTTCATAAAAAGTTCAATCCCCGATAAACTTTCAGGCAGACTCAATTTAGCATTCCAATCGGCTAAAACATTAATAAGCGGAATAGAAAAAACAGTGAGTACAATAGTAAGAATGTAGATTTGTATTGCTGATTTTTTTTTTAGATGCAAATAATTAAAGGTTTCACTACTCAACAAATAAGCAATTAAAAAAGGTGGAAACACAAAAATTCCAATAGAAGTTATCGTTTGAAAATATTTCATGAAAGCTGTATTGGCAGGGTTTCCTGCATTCAGAACAGTTTCTATGTTTAAAATATCAATATTAAATAAAGGTATGGCAATTAATAATCCTATTACTGAAAAAATCACTAAACCAATAAGTATAACAAAAATACCTATCAAAAATTTAGCTCCCCAAGAGGCATCCTTAAAAAGTCCTGACAGCATAAAGTTTTATTTTAACAAAATGCAAAGGTAAAGGGCATTTAATAAATAAACAAAGTTTATTGAGCATGGTAGTTCAAAACATCCTCTTTTTTTATAAAGCCTTCGTCAAAAATAAGTTGCTCGATATTGTTTTTATCAATCACAACAGGATCAAGAACTATTGATGGCACATCCATACGTCCGTTATTTATATAAGAATTGTGTTCAACTTCTTGATTATTTACTAATTGAAAAACAACTTCAGCAGTTTTATAGGCAATGTTTTTAACG
Source organism: Bacteroidales bacterium (assembly GCA_027083715.1). GTDB lineage: Bacteria > Bacteroidota > Bacteroidia > Bacteroidales > NBLH01 > NBLH01. Next base: position 9,422 of record JALWNR010000627.1, on the reverse strand, counting down.
GTTTTATGTACGGCAAGAACATCTTTACCCTCAAGAATTTGCTTGCAAACAGCAATATCCGGATCATGACCTACTACTAAAATACTGTCCTGCAAATTATATTTTTTTACAGCAGCTTCTGCACCATAGGTAATACTGTTAAATGTAGCAATTATGGCATCTACTTTTGTTCCGCTAAACTGAATGGCTTTTGCTGCCGAATGTTCTGCATTTTCGGTTGCCCACTGTTCAGAGTAAGATTCAAAAAGGATATTAATTTCCCCATTATTTATATACGGATCAAGAACATTCCTTACTCCTTGATGTATATCTTGGGCATTCTTATCGCTTCTATCTCCGTAAAGCAAAATATAATTTCCTTTGGGAATCCTTTTTACCGTATATTCAGCCATAAACTCTCCGGCTTTTACTCCTGTAAATGTTACAAAAAAATCTAAATCTGTATTGCGCACTAAAATATCATAAGCAATAACTTTTATACCCTTACTATGTGCTTTCCGAACTATCCCGGCAGCATTATTGGCATTTACCGGAATGATGATTAATACATCTATACCTTCATTAAATAATTCATCTGCTTGAGCATTTTGTTCCAATTCATCACCTTCGGTGATTTTGGTAATTAACTCACCCCCAAGTTCTCTTATTTTTTCTTCCAAATACTTATTTTCCAAGGGCCAGCGTGATGCTTTATAAGAACTGAATAGAATACCCACTTTTACTTTTTCACTTTCGTGGCTACAAGAAGAGGTAAATATTGCCAAAGCGATAAGTACCCACAAAATTTTAAATACCTTCATATAATTAAATTTTAAGAATGTAGGTTAGCTTAGCAATAGTAGTATTACAAAAATAGGAAAAATATTGTGATTTCTAAAAATTAAGCCTGTTGTTGAACACTAAATGTAGTATAAAAGCATAATATTACACCTATTCGCACAATAAGTAATATTTTTCTAAATCGCTAAACAATTACCAGGCAATAACTTACAAGAAATTTTTGTGTGTTCGTAATTTTTTGCTATCCAAGAATCACAAAACATTGAAGCATTATTAAAAAAAACATAAATTTTAAAATACCTATTCTTTATTAAATTTCTCCACAATCAATAAATAATCAATTTTCGCAGTAGCTCCCATTAACTGAAAAGAAGGACGAACATTGGGGATTATTGAAATTACTTCTCCTTCGAGAATATTTATAAACTCTTCAAGTTTTTCTTGCATATTGTTGCCTTTTACGTACAAACGATGAACTTTATATTTCATAATAGTTTAGTTTAGAAGAAAAGATAGCAATGTTTGACATATCAACAAATTTACGTTTTTTTTGTATTAGTCAATATATCTACTCAGATATATTTAATACTGACACACAAACTAAAAGCAATACAATTGCTCAAATATCAAATTATCTTCCTAAAATTGAATGTAAAATGTACTAAATAAATACACATTTTACGGTAAAAACAATTAGTATCTATAAAGTAATTTGAAACCGGAAATATTTTGAAATAAATTTGTAAAAATTACAAACGACTATTACCATTCTATTTCTACACCCACCGGACAATGATCGGAATGCAATGCATCAGGATGGATACTTGCATTTTTTACTCGTTCTTTTAAATTTTCGGTAATTATATGATAATCAATTCGCCAGCCTTTATTTTTGCCGCGTGCTCCTGCCCGATAACTCCACCAACTGTAATTATGCGGTTCGGGATTAAATATTCTGAAAGTGTCCAGCATACCATCATCTATAAAAGATTGAAACCACTCCCTTTCTTCGGGCAAAAATCCGGATGTTTTTTGTTGCTTTTCAGGATTATGAATATCTATCCACAATCGACAAATATTATAATCACCGGCTATAACCAGCTTGGGGCGTACTTTTTTCAATTCACGAATATAATTTTGAAAATCTGTTAACCACTGCATTTTAAAAGCTTGCCGCTCATCTCCACTCGAACCCGATGGATGATATACACTTATGACTGAAATATCACCAAAATCAGCACGCAGAAACCTGCCTTCGTTATCGTATTTCTCAATACCCATACCATATTCTACATGGTCAGGTGCTGTTTTACTTAAAATACCTACACCGCTATATCCTTTTTTTTGGGCACTGAACCAATAAGATTTATAGCCGAGTTCTTCAAAAAAGCGACTATCAATTTGTTCCGGTTGTGCTTTGGTTTCCTGAATACATAAAATATCCGGATTTTCTTGCTTTATCCATTCTGCCAGACCTTTATTTATGGCTGCACGAATTCCGTTTACATTATAGGAATATATTTTTTTTATCATTATTATTTTTTATCTATGATTAATAAAAGTGGTAAGCATCTCATTAGGTCAAAAAGTATTCAAATTTATATTCTTATCCCAATCACCATCATATCATCAATTTGTTCAATATCGCCCATCCATTTGCTCATGGTATCTTCTAATATTTTAAGCTGTTTATCCATAGGATAAGGAGCAATGGCAAGCAAAAGTTTTCTAAAATTTGCCGACAGAAATTTTTTATGTTTTTTTCCTCCAAACTGATCTGCATATCCATCAGAAAACATATACAATAAATCTCCGGGTTGAATCCCTACAATTGTATTTTGGTAGGTGTGTTCTTTAAAATCGGTCATGCTGATTGCATATACATCAGGTTTTAATATATTTAGTTCAAATCGCTCGGTATCATTTTCATTTATTTTTTTTATCAGATAAACAGGCTGTAATGCACCAGAATATTCTAATGTATTGGTTTTTCTATCAATCATACATACAGCCACATCCATCCCGTCGTAAGTATCACTGTTTTGCTCAGTTCGTGAGATTGATCCTTTCATTTGTTGATGTAGCTTATTTAATACAAGCGAAGGATTTAGAAATTCTTTAGATGAAACTGCACGGTTTAACACATCGTTTAACATAGAAATTCCCAATGCCGAAACAAAAGCTCCGGGCACTCCATGTCCGGTACAATCAGCAGCTGCAATAACGGTTTTGCCGTTGTATTCATCTACCCAATAAAAATCACCACTTACAATATCGCGTGGTTTATAATACAGAAAATACGCTCCAAGTAGGCGCGTAAGCTTACTTGGAGATGGCAGCAAAGCATTTTGAATAGTACTGGCATAACGAATACTTGCTTTAATATCTTGATTTTGAGCCTCAATTTTTTCTTGATGAGCCAAAATACGCTCCCTGTGCTCAATTAGCTGTTCGTTTTGTGTTAAAATTTCCTCTTTTTGTTGCTCTATTTCAGCCTTTTGCTCCTTTATTAAATTAAGTTGTGCTTGTGTAAATTGCGACCATAAAAATTGTGTTTCAATAACAATCATTATAGTTGCTGCCAAACTAAAATATTTTGCATATTTTGCATGAAAATTATAAGCATCATTACCTAAATGTTCCGGGAATTTAAAAGCAAATAAAAAAGCTGTTAAACCAATAAAGCTAATCAAAAAAAACAATTGAAAAATCAATATTTGCTTTTTTGTAAGCTCAAACAATCCCCAAACTTCAACTTTAAATTCTTCCTCAGCCATATCTATTCAAATTTTGCAATATAAAAGTATATAAAAATTGTTTAATTACAAGATTTCTATTCGATGAATAAGTTTTTCCATTGCATTTTTATTTTTTCTTTTAATTTTGTACAAAACTGCTTTGAATAAATTATGCAAGAACTCGTTTTTATCAATAAAAATTTAGCACGTTGGAAAGAATTTGAAAAAATTTCAAATCATAAAGCCAATATGTCGCCGGATGAGTTGGCAGCCATGTTTATTCAAATAACTGATGATTTATCCTACTGCCGGACATTTTATCCCAATACCGAAACCGAAAGATATTTGAATCAACTGGCAGGAAAAATGCATTACAAAATTTATCAAAACAAAAAAGAGAGTGGTAACAGAATTATTAATTTCTGGAAGAAAGAATTACCAATTATTTTGTACCAAGTACGTAGTTATTTATATTTTTCGCTTGTTGTTTTTCTGTTTTTTGCAATGATTGGAGCATATTCAGCTGCTAAAGATCCAAACTTTGTACGCAGTATACTTGGAGATGACTATGTGGACATGACCGAAGCAAACATTGAAAAAGGCGACCCAATGGCTGTTTATAAACAAATGAACCAAATGGATATGTTTTTGGCAATTACCTTTAATAACATTGGTGTAGCTTTTAGAGCCTTTATTTTTGGACTGTTCTTTATTTTAGGCACCCTAAATGTATTAATGTTTAATGGGATTATGCTAGGCAGCTTTCAATATTATTTTTATACACAAGGTGTGCTTTTAGAGTCAATTATGACAATCTGGATACATGGAACTTTGGAGATTTTTGCCATTACGGTTGCCGGAGCTGCTGGAATATTATTGGGTGTTTCATTTTTAAATCCCGAAACATATAAGCGTTTACAATCATTTAAAAAAGGTGCCAGAAAAGGGGTAAAAATAATGATAGGCATTGTACCGGTTTTTATGGTAGCAGGTTTTCTTGAAGGCTTTATTACCCGATATACCGGAGCTCCTTATTTTATAAGAGCTGCCCTAATTTTAAGCTCACTGGCTTTTATTATTTGGTATTTCTTTCTATATCCTAAAAAAATAGTTAAAAAGCTGTTTGCCGAAGAAAATAAAAATATATAAATCAGTAATATTTTTTAATTGAAAAAAACAGGTAACATAAATTATTAAAATGGAAAAACCAATTATTATTTTTAAACAAGAACGGGATTTTAATGCGCTAATATCTGATACATTTGAATTTATCCGTCAAGAATTTAAACCTTTAATTAAGTCTTTACTCACCTATGCCGGTCCCTTTATTTTAATTACCGCATTTTTGGGAGCCATGTATCAAAGTAGTATTTATTCAAATATTGGCGACCCCAAACAAGTAAGCGATCCTTTTTGGGGATTTAAAGAAATGTACACCACAAAATATTTTTTGTATTTGCTTTCGGCAGCTATTAGTAATGTAATGCTTACACTGGTAGTTTACAGCTATATAAAACTATATGTTGAACGAGGAAAAGATAATTTTAGTCCTGAAGATGTTTGGCGCTATGTAGGTCATTACTTTATTCCTGTATTTTTCATCACCATAGCTATTGGTTTTATTATTGCTTTTGGTATTCTATTATTTATTGTTCCCGGCATTTATTTATCAATAGCATTGGTATTTACCATATATATTAAAATGGTAGAAAATCTAAATTTTGGTGATGCCATGAAAAGAAGTATGTATCTGATAAAAGATAATTGGTGGTTTACTTTGGGGATTATGCTTATTATTTATTTTATTGCTTCATTTTCGGGAAGTATATTTTTACTGCCTCAAATAATTTATACGTTTTTTATTGGTTTAAGTGCTGCAAAAGGAACTTTTGAAGGTGTTTCAACACTTTTTTTAATCGTTTCGGCAGCCGGAACATTTATTGCTACACTTTTTTATGCAATTATTTATATTACTATTACATTTCATTATTACAGTTTAGTTGAAAAAAAGGATAATCCCGAATTATTAAATGAGATTAATCAAATTAATGAAAACTAAACATATATATTTGGCAAGATACTTTAAGTTATTAATGCTTATTTTGCTATTGCAATTTACTTCAACTAATTATTTAACGGCACAAAAAGTAAAATACAGCAAAGAACCAATTGTTGTTAAGCCAGTACCGCAAGATAAGATTGAAGAGTATAGGAATAATAATGATTTTAAATACATAAAAAAACAACAGCCCAAAGACAACTTATGGGATATATTTTGGTATTATGTGCTTAAATTTTTAAGATTTATCTTTTCAAATGAAGGGGCTACTCCATACATTCGTAATACCATTATTGCTGCGATACTCATTTTTGTAGCCATACGTCTTTTTCGAGCCGATTTTTCAGGAATTCTCGGTAAAAATATAAATATTAACCGTTCAAAATTTGATTATTCCGATGAAGATATTCGAGGAGTTAATTTTGATAAAGAAATCAATAAAGCCATTGAAAAACAAAATTATCGTTTGGCTATACGCTTTCTGTATTTAAAACTTTTACACCTGCTTGACCAAAATGGATTAATTAATTGGTTACCCGAAAAAACAAACCACCGATATTTGCAAGAGTTAAGCGATGAGGCAATATACCGTTTTTTTAAAAATTTAAGCCGTATCTATGAATACAGTTGGTACGGACATTTTGAGCCTGAAAAACAACAATTTAATCGTTTTTTTGAAGAGTTTAAGCATAGTTTTTCATTAATCAATAAAAACAACTAATGCACATAAACAAATCATATATTATCTTAGCCTTGTTATTTGCAGCATTGGTAATTTTTGAATATTTTGCTCCCAAAGAACCCGACTGGACTTTGAGTTTCTCGAAAGAAGATAAAATACCTTTTGGGGATTATGTTATTTATGAATTACTTCCGGATATTTTTCCAAAATCAAAAATTAAAATTAACACGCGAAGTATTTATAATTTTGAAGCTAAAAATAATTTTAATCACAGTTCGCTAATTTTTAATACTGATAAGTTTAATATAAAAAAAGTAAACCTTGACCAATTACTAAAAATTGCCTCAAAAGGGGCAAAAATATTTATTTCAGCATCAGATTTTTCAAAAGAGTTAAAAGATACGCTAAAATTTGAAACAACAGTTGATTTTAATACAATATTTGGAGAAGACAGTTTACCGGTAAACTTTGTTCATCCAAAACTTAAAGTTAAATCCGGTTATTTTATTGGTAAACAAAGATTAGAGGTTTATTTTTCAAGTTTTGATACAGCAAAAGTAGTGGTTCTTGGCACTATCGGCAATTATAATGATGTCAATTTCATTAAAATACCTTACGGAAAAGGTGCTTTTTATATGCACACTTTACCATTAGCTTTTACCAATTATAATATTCTTTTAAAAAATAATGCCCAATATGTATTTAAAGCCTTAAGCTATTTGCACAATAAATACATTTTTTGGGATGAAAATTATAAACCCGGAAAAAATGCAGCAGCTCAAAGTCCATTAAGCTACATTAGTAGTTCCGATGCATTACGACATGCATACCATTTACTGCTGTTAATAGCAATTTTATTTATACTGGTTAATGCAAAACGTAAACAAAGAGCTATACCTATTATTGAGTACCCAAAAAACAGTTCGCTTGAATTTGCCGGAACATTAGCAAATTTATATCTGAACAACAGTAACCACCGTGATATTTTATTAAAAAGATATTTATTCTGGACAGACTTTTTACGTGAAAAATATTATTTAACAACCAACAGTATCGAATCGGAAAATGCAGCAGAAATTATAGCACAAAAAACAGGTGCCGAGATATCCTGTATTAAAGAAATAATATATCGTTACAAATTTGCATTGGATAGTAAACATACTTCTGCCGAGAAATTGATAAAATTTAATAAATTGCTTGAAAAATTTTACAAATCAAGAATTTAATATTGGCTTAAGACCAAACATTTTTAAAAGTGATTCCCCTGATGACTGTATAATTTATTTTATCTTATTAATTAAAATCCGTAACTTTGAACTATCATAACTAAAGTGCCTGCCGGCATAAATTACACTTGCTAAACCTACAAAACAAAATTTATTAATTAAATATAAAGATGGCTGAAAATAACAAGAAAAAAGTAATTTTAGGAGGAATATTTTTGGGTTTAATTCCTTTACTGTTTATCCTTTATCTGATTTTAGGACCTGTATTAAGTGTGATGACCAGAGATTTAAGCGCAAAAGAAATGTATGTAATTTCTGATGGAGTTAATGTGCGAGCAAAACCCGAAGCTAAAGCCTTAAAAATGGGACGTATAACATACGGAACAAAACTTTTGGTTTACAAAATAGAAGACAGTTGGGCTGAGGTACTGATAGAAGGACAAAAAGGATTTGTATCAAAAGATTACATTGCCAATCCTAAAACATTTTATCGATTGGAAGGCTTGTTTGGCGATGAGCGTAGTAAAAAAAGAATTACAAAAACTCAATATCGTTTGGCATTATTAAGATATCTGGATAAAAAAGGATATATTACAAAAATACCCGAAGATTACAAAAAAGAATTTGATGATGAAGATTTAAACAAAGAAGTTTACCAAATATTTAGCGAACCTTCAAAAGCCATGTATAATTCTGTTGCATACGGTGATTTTGATGGTGATTATGTGCAAGATGCTGCTTTTGTTTTACGAAATCCCGATACCGATAATCAATTACTGGTGATTTTAAGCTTTGATAAAAAGGACCCGCTAAATAAAAGTAAAGCTATTTATGAAAAAGAATTGGGAGCACCTTGGCTGTTCATACGAAAAGCCATAAAAGGCAGCCGCTGGTATCTAAATAACAGAGTAAAAGAAGCTATTGATGAAGGTGAAAAACCTGTAAAGTTACGAATTAAAATTGACGGTATTATTATTAGCAGTAATCGAAACAGAAACCTGCACGATCCCGTTATTTTATTACTCTACAATGGCGAAACTTTTGAAACACACGCACAAGATATTGAAATAAAATAAAGATTTATAAATAACTTAGCTTCCGAAGTATCTTTACAGAATAAGAATGTTTATAAAAGTATTCTCAGATTTGTACAGCACATTTTTTCCACGAAAATGTATAAATTGTGGTAAAAACTTAGATAAAACAGAGCAAGAAGTCTGTATAAAATGCTTAATTGCACTTCCTGAAACTAATTTTTTAAATGATTCGAACAATCCTGTCTATCAAAAATTTTGGGGCAGGGTAAATATTGAATTTGCAATATCAGTATATTATTTTACCAAGCAATCTGTTTTACAGCATCTACTCCATCAAATAAAATATAAAGGTAGAAAAGAATTGGCTTATGTACTTGGAAAATCGATAGGACAAAAATTAAAAAATTCGGAAAACTTTAAATCATGCGATGTTATTGTACCGGTACCCCTACATCCTGCAAAGGAAAAAAAACGAGGATACAATCAGAGTGAATGGATTGCCAAAGGTATTTCTGAACAAATTGGAGCCCCGATTAACACAAAACTAATTCAAAGGCATCTAAACTCAAAATCGCAAACCCGAAAAAGCAGAAAAGAGCGATGGGAAAACGTTCGTAGCGCATTTAGTATTCAAAGCAAAGAAAAAACAGAGTATAAGCATGCCTTGCTTATTGATGATGTTATTACCACCGGTGCAACACTTGAAGCCTGCGCCGCATTGTTAATTGATAAATTAAATTTAAAAGTAAGTATTGCATCACTGGCTTATGCTTCTGATTAAATATAACTTAATTTTAACTTCGTTGAGTTGATAATATTCAAAATGGATTGCTGAATAATCCGCATTTTATTAGGCTCATTGCTGATTTTTTCTATTCAAAACAAATGCACTCAAATTTA
>JALWNR010000626.1 GCA_027083715.1 Bacteroidales bacterium | reverse complement strand
TTCTATTTGTTGATCAATCGACAAATGATTATTTAAAAGAAATTTACGATCAAATTATGTTTAATACGCTTTTGATTACTGATCAAAGTACTCAGAAGAACTATTTTATGGTAAATTTACTTCCTCAATCATCCGGTAAAAAACGTGTTGAGCTAAATAAAAAATTGGCTAATAATGCAGGTTTAACTTTTGAAAGAGAACTTCTGGTTTATGGAGGTGATGAACTAGAACTTCGTCGTATGATTAGTCAAACTGAAAAGGCGCTTGAAAAAGAAAAGAAAAAATTAGAAGCACAAAAAAGAGAACTTGCTAAACAAACTGCTGAATTAGAACGCTTAAAACGTGAAAATAGAAAAGAGCGTGAAGAAAATGCCAGACAAAAAGATATTAATAGAAAGCAAAAAGCAGAAATTGATCAACAAAAACAATTACTGGAAACTCAGCGCGAAGAGTTGGCAAAAGTAGTTGAAAACCTGACTTTACAACAAGAAAAGCTGGCTATGGGTACTAAAGTACTTGCCGAGCAGGAAGAAAAAATGAAAGAGCAAGAATCTTTGATGTTAGAAAAACAGAAAGAGCTGGATCAGGTAGAAGCTGAGATTGAAAGAAGTAAGGAGATTATAAAAACAAAAGACCTTACTCTTGGAGAGCAAAGTTTAACCATTAAATATCAAAGAATAATTCTTTTTGTATTTATTGGTTTACTGGTCTTGATTATGTTTTTGGCTTTTTCTATTTGGCGAAGTGCTAAACTGCGTAAAAAGATTAACGATGAGTTACGAGAAAAAAACGATGATATTCGTCGTAAAAATGAAGAAATTCTGAATCAGCATCGTCAAACGGAAATGCTTAATAAAGAGTTGGAAAAACTTTCTATTGTTGCTGCACGTACGGATAATGCCGTTACCATTATGGATGCGAACGGTAATTTTGAATGGGTAAATGTTGGTTTTACCCGACTATATGGCTATACTTTGCAATTGCTTACGCATGAACTGGGTGAAAATATTGTGAATGTTAGTTCATCAAGTAACATAAAAGAATTATTGAAACAGTGTAAGCGTGAGAAAAAAACAGTTACTTACGAAAATCTGAATAAAACCCGTAATGGAAAAGAGGTGTGGGTGCAAACAAGTTTAACACCTATTCTTGATGCCGAAGGTAATATCAACAAGCTGATAACTATTGAAACAAATATAGATCGAATTAAACAAGCAGAGCAGGAAATCAGGAAACAACATGAGAAAATTTTGGAGCAATCTAAAATTTTGGAAGAAACCAATAAAGAACTCGAAAAACTTTCTATTGTTGCCAGCGAAACAGATAATGCCATTACTATAATGGATGCTGCTGGTAATTATCAGTGGATTAATGATGGATTTACCCGAATGTTTGGCTATACCTTTAATCAACTGTTAAATGAATATAGCCGAAACATCATTTCGCGGCATACCGGTAAACAATCGGTTGAACTAATAAAAAAATGTATAGAACAGGTAGTCCCCGTTACATATGAAACCCCTTCCGAAACCCGTGAAGGTAAAGAAATTTGGGTACAAACTACAATTACACCAATTACAGACAAAGAAGGAAATGTTAAAAATCTGATTTCAATATCTACGGACATTAGTAAACTCAAAGAAGCAGAACAATCCATTCGTCAACAAAGTGAAGAACTCTTGGCTCAGAAAGAAGAGTTGATGATTAAGAACGAATATATTGAACAACAGAATGAAAATATTAAAGCAAGTATCACTTATGCAAAAACCATCCAGAATGCTATATTGCCGGCATACGATGAAATAAATCGTTTTTTCAATACTTTTATCGTTTACAAACCAAAAGATATTGTTTCAGGAGACTTTTTCTGGTATTCTCATCTTCCTGAAAAAGACGGGTATAGTGAAAAATTCTTCTATGCCGCAGTTGATTGTACAGGGCACGGTGTTCCGGGTGCATTCATGTCAATGATTGGCAGTAGGCTGTTGAACGAAATTGTAAATGAACGTAAAATTACCAAGCCAAGCCTTATTTTAACCCAAATGGACGAAGAAGTAAAGAGCATTCTCCGTCAGGAAGAAACTGATAATAATGATGGAATGGATGTGAGTTTGTGTATGATAGAAAAACTTTCGGATAATTCTACGCGTGTATTGTTTGCCGGTGCTAAACGTCCATTGTTTTATTATCTGAAAAATGAGCAAACTCTGCGTTATATTAAAGGTACGCGAAAAACTATTGGAGGTACCCAAGCCAGACGTAATAGAGAATTATTTGCCGATAATGAGCTGATTCTTAAAAATGGAGATGTTATTTATTTAAGTACTGACGGTTTAATTGACCAGTCATCACCTCAACGAATAAGGTACGGAACTCCAAGACTCATTCAATTGCTGCAACGCATTAGCAGCTTGCCACTCGATGAGCAAAAAGTTATGATTGAAAAATCAATGCTTAGTTTTCAAGGCGAAGAAGATCAACGCGATGATGTTACTTTTATTGGTATTCAGTTATAACAATACTTTGTTAAAAAATGAAGGGTGAAGAGTGAGTAAATTAATTTGCTGAAAATCAAGACATTAAAAAATTGGTATTGTTATTTTGTAAATGCTTAAATTTTAATGATTTATGAAAATTTAACCAACTGTTGTTATAAGAACTTATTCTTTTTTTCCTGTGATTAAATTACACTAAACTATTTTATAT
>JALWNR010000625.1 GCA_027083715.1 Bacteroidales bacterium | reverse complement strand
TTGGTTTTGGTTTGTCCTTCAAACTGAGGCTCTTGCACTTTTACTGAAATAATTGCTGTCAAACCTTCACGAAAATCATCACCGGTAATATCAATTTTTAATTTTGAAAGCATGCCCGAATCTTCTGCATATTTTTTCAAAGTTCGGGTTAAACCTCTTCTAAATCCAGAAAGATGAGTACCTCCTTCAATAGTATTGATATTATTAACGTATGAGTGGATATTTTCTCTGAAAGTTGTATTGTATTGTAAAGCAATTTCTACGGGAACACCCTGATTAACCGTTGATATATTTATTACTTTTTCAATTAATGATTCTCGTGTTTCATCTAAATATTTAACAAATTCGATCAAACCTTCTTCCGAATAAAAGTTTTCAGATTTAAAGTCTCCATTTTCGTTTTTTTCTCTTTTATCAATAATTGATAGTTTGATACCTTTATTTAAAAAAGCAAGTTCTCTTAAACGTGCAGCTAAAATATCAAATTTATACTCAATAGTTGTAAAAATACTTCCATCAGGATAAAAAGTTATTTCAGTTCCTGTTCTATCAGTTTCGCCAATTTCTTTAATATCAGCTAAAGGTTTACCAATACTGTATTCTTGTTGGTAGATTTTCCCATCTCGATAAATGGTAGCCACCAATTTAGTTGATAAAGCATTTACGCAAGAAACACCCACACCGTGCAAGCCACCCGAAACCTTATAAGATTCTTTATTAAATTTACCTCCGGCATGAAGTACTGTCATAACGACTTCTAATGCTGAACGTCCTTCTTTTTCGTGCATATCAACAGGAATACCCCGCCCATCATCAACAACTGTAATGGAATTATCTTCATTGATAACAACCTCTATGTTTGAACAAAATCCAGCAAGAGCTTCATCAATTGAATTATCAACAACCTCATATACCAAATGGTGCAAACCTCTTTCCCCTACATCTCCTATATACATTGCAGGACGTTTACGCACTGCTTCCAAACCTTCCAACACCTGAATACTATCAGCTGAATATTCGTTACCGTTTTGTTTTTCTAAATCTTTATCACTCATAATTTTAAATTTCTTTATGAATAAGTCATCAGATGACTTTTAAATTAACTGCAAGCTAATTTATTAAGTATTGTTTAGTCGTCAGATGACTAAAACACTTTTTAGACAGCCCACAAAAGTACAATAATTTATGGCATTTTGAAACTATTACTTATAAGAGTTATTAACTGATTTCTGTGGAAAACAGTTTTATGCAGTACTGTTTTTCAAAATGATGGAAATCTCAGTATAGAATACTGAATCACAGAAAATGACAATTTTACTTGTTATTTTTACAATTATATTGGATAATATGAATATTTTTCCTAATTTAGCGTTTGATAAAGTTAAAATGACCGGCATGAACAATGCGATTATAGAACTTAGGGATGTTTCGCTTAACTACGGAGACAGAAACCTGTTACACAAAGTGGATTTAAAGATTTTTCCGCGAGAATTGGTATATTTGATAGGCAGTGTCGGAAGCGGAAAGACCAGTTTGTTGAAAACGCTTTATGCCGAGCTTAAACCGCAAAATGGTACTGTTCGTGTTAGTGAATTTAATGTGGATAATTTAAAACGCAGGCAAATCCCTTATCTGAGACGTAAATTGGGCATTGTTTTTCAGGATTTTCAATTATTGATTGACCGCACAGTACACGACAATTTAAAATTTGTACTGGACGCTACCGGATGGAAAAATGAAGAAGAAAAAAAGCAGCGAATAAAAGAAGTACTGCAAAAAGTAGATTTGCCGGATAAAGAATTTAAATTCCCTCATGAACTGTCCGGTGGAGAACAACAGCGGATTGTTATTGCCCGTGCTCTATTAAATAAGCCGGAAATTATTCTTGCCGATGAACCTACCGGAAACTTAGACCCTGATAATTCATATAAAGTAATGCAAATATTAAGCGAAATTGCATCAAGCAACGGAACTTGCGTACTGATTGCTACCCACCAGTATGATTTGATTGAACGATATCCTGGAAGGGTTATTAAAATTGAAAACCGGAAATTAGTTGCAGCACAAGAATTTGTACACAAGGGCGAGTTTTTTTAAACGGCCAAAGATTTATAGCAGCTTTCCTTTTAAGGCACTTCCAGAAAATGTTTTACAGAAGTTCTTATCTGCTTTTTTGTAAAACAAGGCTATGGTTTAATTTTGCAAATATGAGTAAGTTGTTGATTTAAAAAACAATGTGTCAGGTGATTAATTTCGGTGCAGGTTTGATTTATTCTATAAACAACTATTTTTTTGCACTGATTATTACTACGATTTATAGCTCGATGCTAAAGCATCGGGTAAAAATTGACGAAACAAATCGGCATTAGCCCAAAATAAAATTTGAACATAGTATCCTGTTTTAATTATATGTACTCCATTTTAAAGCATAGCCTAAAACAACATTAATTGATTGATTATCAATAATTTTAATACTACCAGCAAACCCTGCCTGATATCAAGTCAATAATGCAGATTTAAATTGATACCTCAATTTTACAAACTCAATTGATTCCAAAACTGGAGCACTTGCCAGTATTAACAAGTATTTCAGCATTTTATATTGAAAGAGTCTGCGGATTTAAGATATTAGAAAAAGTATTTTTTATAAAAAATATTTGCAGGTTAACAAAAAAGCTGTAATTTTGCATTGTCTATTTTTCATATAGGAATTAAATGAAAT
>JALWNR010000624.1 GCA_027083715.1 Bacteroidales bacterium | reverse complement strand
ATCAAAAAAAATTATTAACAAGCGCTGTTAATAAGTAACAGCAAGGATTTGCGTGCACTTGTCCCTATTCACCAAAACATTTAAATGTTTTTAACAGCTGATTTACAACTAATTAAAAACATTATTTAAAGAATAACTTTATACTATACACTTGAAAGCCTTTACAGTTCTAACTTTCAGAACACTTAAAAAACAGTATTAATTTTTAACATTTTTTTGTTTTTTGCCTATTGAAATTTGCTAAAGTCCGCAAATCCACTATATTTGCATACATAATTAAACAATTAAAAATATTTCATTAACTTTAAAATTACGATTATGAACAAAGCTCAATTAATTGACGCAATTGCAAACGATGCAAATTTGACAAAAGCTGATGCAAAAAGAGCATTAGATGCATTTATTAACGCTACTTCAGGTGCTTTAAAAAAAGGTGACCGTGTTGCATTAGTAGGATTTGGTTCTTTCTCTGTATCTAAGAGAAATGCAAGAACAGGAAGAAACCCACAAACAGGTAAAGAAATTAAAATTGCTGCTAAAAATGTAGTTAAATTTAAAGCAGGAAGTGAGCTGTCAAAAAATGTACAATAAGTTGAACATTTTTTCATAAAAAGCTGTCTCATTTTAAGGCAGCTTTTTTTTTGCCTAATTTCTACTATTTTTGTATCGGTATTTTGCAAAAACTATGAATAAGAGATTAATAGAACATTTTTCCAAACTAATAACCGAAGAACGTTGGCTGCTCATGAATAAAATAGTAGCCGACCGCACAAGATATATGACCGTGGTTTTGGAAGATATATATCAGCCGCACAATGCCAGTGCAGTTTTGCGCACCTGCGACTGTTTTGGTGTACAGGATGTGCACATTATTGAGAACAGGAATAAATACACTGTAAATCCTGATGTAGCACTGGGTGCATCTAAATGGTTGAACATGAAAAAATATAATCAGGATGAAGAAAACACCATTGCTTGCATTAATGATTTAAAAAAGCAAGGTTACCGTATTGTTGCCACTACTCCTCATACAAACGATGTAAATTTAGAAGAATTTGATTTATCAAAAGGAAAAATAGCATTAATGTTTGGTTCAGAGCAACCCGGATTAACAAAAACAGCACTTAATCATGCCGATGAATTTTTAAAAATACCCATGTATGGTTTTACTGAAAGCTTTAACATATCCGTTTCTGCATCCATTATTTTGCATCATTTGCGCTGGAAGTTAAATCAATCAGACATAAAGTGGCAGTTAAAAAAAAAGGAAACAGACGAAATTTTGCTGAATTGGCTACGCCAAAGTGTGAAACGTTCGGATGTGATAGAAAAAGATTTTTTGAAAAGAATAAATCATAAATAATCATTAATTTAAATCTATCAATGCTCACGCACAGACAACTTTTTTATAAGCATATAGGACAAACATCAGGCACTCCGTACGCCCTTGAAATTGAACGAGCCCAGGGCATTTACCTGTATGATACTTCGGGTAAAAAATATATTGATCTGATTGCCGGAGTATCGGTAAGTAATGTAGGACATTTGCACCCCGAAGTGGTAAAAGCAGTGCAAAAACAAGCTGAAACCTACATGCACTTAATGGTTTATGGTGAGTACATACAAAGTCCGCAAGTAGAATTTGCAAAATTATTAAGCGAACAATTACCCGAAAACTTAAACAGTGTTTATTTTGTTAACTCCGGCAGTGAAGCCAACGAAGGAGCTATAAAACTAGCCAAACGATATACCGGTCGCAGTGAAATTGTAGCTTTTAAAAATGCTTATCATGGCAGTACACACGGTGCCATGAGTCTGATGAGTGATACCTATTTTACTCAGGCATTCAGACCTTTACTACCCGGTATTCGTTTTTTAGAGTTTAACAATTCAGATGAATTATCGCAAATAAGCGAAAAAACAGCGTGTGTAGTCATCGAACCGGTACAGGGCGAAGGAGGAGTGATTTTGCCCGAAAACAATTTTTTAAAAAAACTACGAAAAAGATGTGATGAAACAGGTGCTTTGCTGATTTTTGATGAAATACAAACCGGTTTTGGGCGCACAGGAGCGCTTTTTGCTTTTATGAAATACAATGTAGTGCCCGATATTTTTACCATCGCGAAAGCAATGGGAGGAGGAATGCCGATAGGAGCATTTGTTTCGGATAAAAAAATAATGGATTCGTTTACCAATAATCCTGTACTCGGGCACATTACCACTTTCGGCGGTCATCCTGTATCGGCAGCCGCAGCATTGGCAAGCCTCAGGGTATTGCTTTCGCAGGATATTATTCACGAAGTGAATAAAAAAGGTGAATACCTGCTTTCAAAATTGCATCATCCGAAAATAAAATCAATACGAGGAACCGGACTGTTTTATTCGATAGAATTGGAAAGTGCCCAAGCGGTTCAGGAATTTATTCATTTAGCTTTGCAGGAAGGCTTGATCACCGACTGGTTTATCTTTTTGGATAATCGGTTTCGGATAGCCCCGCCACTAATTATCAGTTATGAAGAATTGGATTTGGTAGTAGAAATTATTAAAAGAGTACTTAATACAATGGAGTAAATATAATTTTCAGGATATTTCTGCGTTTTGCTATAAATTAATAAATACCCGTATGAAACAAGCATGATTAAAATAACTTAACGAAGTGATCTCATGAGCTTGCGAATAATTATTAATCACACAAAGCAACTTAGTGAAACAATCTAACGAAC
>JALWNR010000623.1 GCA_027083715.1 Bacteroidales bacterium | reverse complement strand
AAATATAAAAGGATTAAAAGATTTATTTGGCGAACAAGAGTTCAATCACGTTGCCGGAGAGCGTTTGGAGATTATCAAACAAATATCAAAACACATTACTTCAATTAAACAAAAAGTGAATGAAATGATTGAAGCACGAAAAGTAGCCAATAAGGTAGAAAACATAGTAGAAAAAGGTAAACTTTACGAAGAAAACATAAAACCATATTTAAACGATATCAGATATTGCATTGATAAATTAGAGCTGATCATTGATGATGAAATATGGCCACTGCCCAAATATAGAGAATTATTGTTTAATTAATACGTGAGATTTATTTTATAACCGAAAAAGCCTGTTGCAAAACGGGCTTTCTTTTTTTATAGAAAAAATTAATCGTATATTTGTTTTTATAATTTTAAAAAACTTATAACGATGAAATTTTCCGGATTATTACTGTTCTTTTTTATCATCAGTATCAGTTTCACATCATCTTTTGCACAAGAAAAAAAAATCAGAAAAGCCGATGCGTCTTTTGATGCCGGCGAATATTTCAAAGCCATAGAGCAATATCAAAAAATATACAGTAAAGCCAGTACAAAACTGATTAAAGCAAAAGTTGCCTTTAAATTAGGCGAATGCTATAGAAAAATGAATATCCCGCGTAAAGCAGAAAAATGGTATAAAAAAGCTGTTCGGTATAAATATCAGGATCCAATGGCAGTACTGTATCTTGCCGATGCTATGCGAATGAATGAAAAATACGATGATGCAAAAGCTTATTATCAAGAATTTAATGAATTGGTACCCAAAGATAAACGTGGAAAAAGAGGAATACAATCCTGCGAATTGGCACTTGAATGGATGAGCAATCCTGAACGTTTTGTAGTTGCCAATGTAAAAGCTTTAAACTCAAAACAAAGTGATTACCGCCCCGAATATTTCAACGGGAATACAACCCTTTATTTTACCAGTACACGCGAAGGAAGTACAGGAAACAAATTTAATAATAACTCCGGACAAAATTTTTCAGATATTTTCATGTCTATGAAAGATCGAAAAGGTGAATGGAGTCACCCCATTCCGATTAAAGGACCGGTAAATACCGAGTTTGACGATGGAGCCACCAGCATCAACTCTGATGGTAGCGAAATGTACTACACTTCGTGTAAAGTAATTAAAAATGAAACCGTTGGTTGCCAAATATATCATGCTACCATGTCCGGTGGTCTATGGTCTTCACCCGAATTAGTTCCGCTTTTTCCCGATAGTAGTATTTCAGTAGGTCATCCTGCAATTTCAAACGATGAATTAACCTTATATTTTGTTGCTGAAACAGAAAAAGGACAAGGCGGAAAAGATATTTGGAAAGTAGAACGCGGCTCACCGGGTAGTAGTTGGGGTAAACCTGTAAATCTCGGAAAAAAAATAAATACTGCCGGCGATGAAATGTTTCCCTATGTACGTGATAACGGAGAATTTTATTTTTCGTCTAACGGGCACATTGGCTTGGGAGGATTAGATATCTACAAACTAGCAAAAAAAGAAGATGGAACACAAGTAGTAGAAAATATGAAATCACCCATTAATTCTCCTGCTGATGATTTTGCCATTATTTTTGAGCATGGAAAAGACAGAGGTTATTTTTCATCTACCCGCCCCGGAGGACGTGGAAACGATGATATTTACTCATTCTACATGCCACCCCTTGTATTTACATTACAAGGCACTGTTAAAAATGAAGAAACAGAACAACCCATCCCCGATGCAAAAGTAAAGCTTGTTGGAAGCGATGGTACTTCACGAGAAACAAACTCCGGTGTGGACGGAAAATTCAAATTCAAATTAAAACCTGAAACCGATTACATTATCACCACCCAAAAAGATCGATATCTTAAAGGAAAAGCAAAAGAATCAACCAAAGGTTTAACCAAAAGTCAAGAAATAGTGGTTGATATATTTATGTCGCATGTAAATCAAGTAATTGAAATCGAGAATATTTTTTACGACCTCAACAAAGCAGATTTACGTCCTGAATCAACAGTTGCACTTGATGGTTTGGTAGAAATACTCAACGACAACCCAAATGTTACTATTGAATTATCAGCACATACCGACTTTCGCGGTTCAGAAGAAGATAACCTCGATTTATCGCAAAGAAGAGCACAGTCAGTTGTGGATTATCTGATAAAAAAAGGGATAAGCCCTAATAGGTTAATTGCCAAAGGATATGGCGAAAGCAAACCTAAAAAAGTAACCCTTAAAATTGCAAAAAAATACCCATTCTTGCATATAGGAGATGTTTTGGATGAAGATTTTATTAATAAACTACCTACACAAGAACAAAAAGAAATTGCACATCAAATTAATCGTCGTACAGAGTTTAAAGTAATACGTACCGATTATCAAGAATCGGGAATTCAATTTGGAGGATAGTTTTTATTTGAAAAATACGGTATATTTTTTCACCTTTGCATCTCTTTTTAAAAATAAAAAATGCGTAAATCAAGATACAATATGCGTGGTGTATCTGCATCGAAAGAAGATGTACACGAAGCAATAAAAAATATAGACAAAGGAATTTTTCCTAATGCTTTTTGTAAAGTTATTCCTGATATTTTAGCAAACGATGATGAATATTGTACGATAATGCACGCCGATGGAGCAGGTACAAAATCATCATTAGCTTATTTGTACTGGAAAGAAACCGGTGATTTATCGGTCTGGAAAGGTATAGCACAAGATGCCATTGTGATGAA
>JALWNR010000622.1:5876-11522 GCA_027083715.1 Bacteroidales bacterium | reverse complement strand
CACCGGTTTTTCCGTTGGAAAAATAGGAGAGCTTGGCTTTGATAATTTCTTAAATGTTACTTCCGATAATTATTTTATTGGGCATGGAGTGGCTCCTAATATCTCTACAGGATTAAAAAATTCGGTGTTGGGTTATTTTGCCGGTCATTCTCTGAAATCGGGTAACTCTAATATTTTAATTGGAGATTCTGCCGGATATTCATTAAACGGCAATGAAAATATTTTTATAGGAAATAGTGCGGGCTACAATTCATTAAGCCCTGTACGAAATGTTTTTATTGGATATTATGCCGGATATAAAAATGTTGTAGGTCAGTATAATACATATATTGGCGATGGTGCTGGTGAAAATGGAACAGGATATTATAATACTGTATTGGGAGGTTTGGCTGCATCTACAAATGATTTTGGAAACTCTAATGTGGTTATCGGATATGTTGCAGGTAGAGATATGGTTTCTGAGAATAATGTTTATATTGGCATGGGGGCAGGATATAATAATTCAGGAGATACCGGTGGGAATATTTTTATCGGGCAATATGCCGGTGAAGGGATTTCTACCCAAAATAATCGCTTGGCGATTGGAACAAGAATATCAGGAACTTCAAGTACACCCTTAATTTATGGAGAGTTTGACAATAAGGGGGTGGCAATTAATAGTGTTAACTTAAACGGAAAAACTTTTTGGGTTAATGGCTCAGCAGGAGGTACAGAAAACTGGAATGCTACAAGCGACAGAAGACTGAAAACAAATATTTCGGAAATAAATGGAGCATTATCCAAGGTGTTACAATTAAAAGGTGTAAGTTTTACATGGAAAGATACAAAAGTTCACGGAACTAAAAGAAATATTGGTTTTATAGCACAAGATATTCAAAAAATGGTACCCGAAGTTGTAAATAAATCAGGTAAATATTATACCATTCAGTATGCTCCTCTTACGGCACTTTTGGTTGAAGCCGTTAAAGAACAACAAAAAATCATTGATAATATTACAAACAGACTTACAGAACTTGAAAATCAAAATAATGATTTAAAAGCTCAAGTTTCTGATATGCATGATTTAAAATCAGAGGTAGAACTCTTAAAAAACATGATTAAGCAATTAATTCCTGAGAGTGAACAAATTAAAAACAAATCTGAAAAAGCAAAATAGATTTTTATCTAGCGTTATATCAAGTGTTTTATCAAAATGGTCGTTGAGTTTTTTAAACTTAGCGACTTTTTGTGTAAAAGAGAATAGACATTTTCTTTTTAAATTAAGCTCAACTTTCAAAAACACTAAATTTTTTATCAAAAAAAAATTATTCTTAAAACTTATTCCATTATCTTTATAGATTAAAAATAGCATACTTTTTGTGTGCATTATTCACATAATATTTAAATGATGAACAAATATTATCTGGTTTTTATACTGTTTTTATTTCCATTCTTTATTAAATCACAAATTAATAAAGACGGCTTACCATTCGTTCAGATTTATACGACCGATGAATATGAGGCACATGGTCAAAACTGGGCTATTGTTAAAGATAATAAGGGTGTAATGTATTTTGCTAATAATTACGGATTATTACAATATAATGGTTCAAGATGGAATTTATTTGAAAACCCGCATAGTCCTTATATTCGTTCTTTAGAAGTTGATAAAAAAGGAATTATTTATTATGGAGCATCCAGTGATTTTGGAATGATTATACCGGATTCTATAGGTAATTTAAAATATTTCTCTATTTCTAAGGCTTCCGGAGTGGACACTCTTGGTTTTAATAATGTTTGGAATGTACACATTGCAAATGGATATATTTACTTTCAGGCGTACGAAAATATTTTCAGGTGTAAACTTCCAATAGATAATTTAAATCCGGAAACAATAAAAAGGAATATGAAAGTTTTTTTGCCGGAAAGTTATTTTCACTGGTCTTTTAGTGTTAATAACAAATTTTATGTTCGTGAGTCAGGAAAAGGTTTATTTGTGGATGATAACGATAGTTTAAATTTTATTGTTGGAAGTGAGATTTTTGCAAATCAAAAAATCTATGTTATTCTTCCGTATAAAGATGATGCATTACTAATTATTACTCGGGAATCGGGTATTTATATTTATGAACCCGAGAATAAGAAAAATCCATTTACATTAATGGACTGGGATATTAATAATTTATTGATAAACAGCTATATATACGGAGGTGTTTCTATTGATAAAAATTTATATGCCATTTATACACTGGCAAATGGAATTATCATTTTTGATGACCAAGGAATTATCAGGAATCATTATCGTAAAGAAAATTGTTTGCCGCGCTCAACAATACTTTCCGTTTATTATGATAAAGAAAGTGGTATTTTATGGTTTGCTACCGATAAAGAAATTGGAAATATAAATATAGGTAGTCCTTTTAGACAATGGATACAAACAAATGGTATTCAAGGAACTGTCTCTGATATGCTTTGGTTTGAAGATTATATTTATGTTTCAGATAATACAGGTGTATATTTTTTAACTGAAAATGATGAAGGGTATGC
Source organism: Bacteroidales bacterium (assembly GCA_027083715.1). GTDB lineage: Bacteria > Bacteroidota > Bacteroidia > Bacteroidales > NBLH01 > NBLH01. The sequence continues at coordinate 8,996 of JALWNR010000622.1, read as the reverse complement.
ATACTTTGATAAAATATCGGGTATTGATATTCCTGTTTGGGATTTAGAAATATTCTATGGTGAAAATTCAGACAAGCTTTTAGCAGCAGCTGAAGGAGCTGTTTTTGAAATTAATGGAGAACAGGCTACAATGATTGATAATTCAGGAATTGTTCAAAAATTAAAACAATCAAAAACTAATCCTGAACTGGTTTATATAGGCTATCTTAATGGATTTGCATCTGCAAAATATGATACTGAAAATTGGACACTTTTAGAAAAAAACCCCTATATAAAGGAGTCGATTATTGATATTTATGAAGATGCACAGTCAGGAATATACCTTGGTCGCGATGTTGGTGGTATTTTCAGATTAAAAAATCCTTTAGATACCATAACTTTAATTGATTCTTCAAGAGGTTTACCTATAGAAGGCTCAAAATTTAAACTCTTTAATATAGATAGTGATTTAGTTGTAGCTGCATATAAAGGTTTATTTAAAATTAATAAAGAAACAGATTATGCAATGCCCTATAAAAAATTAGGTAATGAGTTTACAATGGGTAATTATGGTGTATTTAATATTAGCCAAGATAATGAGGATTTTTGGTTAGGTGCATATTCTAATGATTTGACCAAAAGTAAATGGCAAGGGATTGTTAGATTGAAAAAAATGAACTCTGAAAAATATATTAAAGAGCAAAATCCATACAATATTCTTCCATATAAAGTTCCTTATGTACTATTTCACGATGGGAACTATTTGTGGATAGCAAATGCAAAAGGTCTTTTTAAACTCAACAAGGAAAAAGAAAAAAACTATTCATTAAAGTTTTATACTATTATCAGTAAAGTAAGTATTGGTGCTAATGATTCAATACTGTTTGCAGGAAATTATGTGAATGATAGTGTGATTTATATACAATCCGAACAAGAAATTCCGGTTTTAGCATTTAAGAATAACCAAATGACTTTTGAATATGCAGCCGGGTTTTATGAACAAGAGGAAAGAACAGAGTACAGTTACCGTTTGTTAGGCTTTAATGATAAATGGTCTAAATGGACAACCGAACATAAATTTACCTATACAAACATACATGAGGGAGATTATATCTTTCAGGTAAAAGCCCGGAATATATATGGAACAGAAAGTAAGCTTGCAACTTATAAGTTTACGGTGCTACCTCCTTGGTACAGAACATCTTGGGCGTATATTTCCTATCTTATTGCGGCATTTTTGCTAATTTGGGTAATTGTAAAATATAATACGCGTCGTTTAAAACAGGAGAAAGTACGCTTAGAACGCATTGTTGCAGAGCGCACACGTGAAATAAAAGAGCAACACGATAAAATTGCCGAATTGCACAAAAGCATTATGGACAGTATTTTTTATGCTCGAAGAATTCAGGAGGCGCTTTTACCTCCGGATGAACTTTTAAAAGAACTATTGCCTGAATATTTTGTATTGTTTAAGCCACGCGATATTGTAAGTGGTGATTTTTATTGGGCTACTGAGCATGAAGGTAAAGCAATTTTAGTTGCCGCTGACTGTACGGGGCATGGTGTCCCGGGAGCCTTTATGAGTATGCTGGGTATTTCATTTCTTAATGAGATTGTAAACAAAATTGATACTGTTGAATCACATCTTATTTTAAATGAATTAAGAGCTAATGTAAAAAAATCTTTACGCCAAACTGGAAAAGAAAATGAGGCTAAAGATGGAATGGATCTGGCATTATGTATTATTGATTATAACAATATGCAAATGGAATATTCCGGTGCCTTTAACTCTTTATATTTAATCAGAGAAGGTGAACTAATAAAATATGATGCAGACCGGATGCCAATAGGTATTTATATCAGGGAAAAAGATACATTTACCAAACATGTAGTGAAACTTCAAAAGGGGGACAGTTTTTATATATTCTCTGATGGTTTTGTTGATCAGTTTGGTGGTCCAAAAGGATCCAAGCTGATGACTAAGCGATTTAAAGAACTATTACTAGAAAATTATACAAAACCCATGAGTGAGCAAAAAGATATATTGGACAGGTACCTTAATGATTGGCAGTCGTTTACTAATGAAAAGGGTGATACCTATAGGCAAATTGATGATATATTGGTTATAGGTGTTCGTGTCTAAAATCCGATTATTTTTAATCTGACAAAAAAAAACTTAAAAATTATTTGCAAATTAAAAAACAGTACATATCTTTGTACCGAAAATCAAAATTGGTCGATAAGTTTAAATGAGCGCAAAATATGACATAAACGATGATGTGAGAAAAGCGTTGCTGACAGCGGCAATCGGTATTTTTGCGCGTTATGGTTATCAGAAAACAACGGTCGATGATTTAGCAAAAGCAGCAGGAAAAGGTAAAAGTACTTTTTACTATTATTACAAAAGCAAAGAGGAAATTTTTCGTGATGTAATTGAAAAAGAGGCGCAAATTCTGCGTGGGAAAGTAATCGAAGCCATTAGTATCAGAGGGAATGCCATAAAAAAGATGAAAAACTATGTCATTACCCGTTTAAGCTCGTTTGATAAATTAGTAAATTTTTTTAGTGCTTTAAAGGATGAAGCTCTTCAACATTTTGATTTTATCGAGGAAGTACGTTCTAAATATGATGCGGAACAGATAAATATTATTAAAATGATATTTCTTGAAGGCATTAAAGAAAATGTTATTGAATTGGATGATATTGACTTGGCTTCTGAGTCTGTAGCGGTAGTGTTGAAAGGATTGGAATACCATCTAATTTTTGATAAAACTAAAGGGAAAATCGAAGAAAAAAAAATTGATAAAATAATTGATTTAATTTTCAAGGGTCTGGCAAAAAGATAATATTTTTTTGTTTTACTATCGACTAAAAGATAAAATAAGTCTATTGGTTTGTTTAATGAAGTAAAAAATAAATTTTTTATTGGGTATTACATACCGTATGCTTTAGCATACGAAGAGCATAATACAAGCAGATATAGAGTGTATTTAACCAAAATATTTGTTTGCACTATAGGTTGTTAATTTGAAAGCCGGCAGAGCTAATTCTGTCGGCTAATTGGGAAGAATATATTTTTTATTTATTTCTCGACTAAAAAATAAAATTAGTCTAAAATTTTAAAACGATAATAAAATGAAG
>JALWNR010000622.1:0-5866 GCA_027083715.1 Bacteroidales bacterium | reverse complement strand
TGGTTTGTTAAGTGTGTTTTTGTTGGTTTCGTGTTCACAAAATCAGGAAATCACAAATTCGGAGAAACCGGCAAAAGTAAAGTTGGAAACAGAAAAGGTGGAATTTGTTGCTAATGAATTGGTTTTGGAGTATAGCGGTACGGTAGAAGCCTGGAAAACAATCCCTGTAAGCTTCCAAATTAACGGAACCGTGTCTGCAGTGTACCTTGACCAAGGTCAATATGTAAAGAAGAATCAATTATTGGCAAGTTTGGATAAAAGCGATGCTCAAAACTCGTATTTGATTGCTAAGGCAAAAGAAGAACAGGCACAAGATGCCTACGATCGATTAAAAAGTGTTTATGAACAAGGTAGTTTACCTGAAATTAAATGGGTAGAAATACTTACCAATTTAAAGCAAGCACAGTCAATGACTGAAATTTCCAAATCAAATTTACAAAAATGCAATCTACTTTCTCCTGTTAGCGGGTATGTTGGTAAACGCAATATCGAAACAGGCATGTCTGCATTAAGAGCATCAGCACCTTTTGAAATTGTAGAAATCAATAAAGTTTATATAAAAATTCCTGTTCCCGAAAACGAAATAGGAATGCTGAAAAAAGGGATGAAAGCGCATATTACGGTAAGTGCATTAAACGATATGCAATTTACCGGTAGTGTTGAGAATATAGGAATTGTTGCAAATACTTTTTCGCGAACTTATGATGTGAAAATTTTAGTAAATAATCCTGATTTATTGTTAAAACCCGGTATGGTTTGCGATGTGAAAATTGATGCCGGAAAACAAAAGCAAAAAATATTGGTTTCGACAAAATCTGTAAGCGTTGATGATAAAGGGAAAACTTTTGTTTATATCGTTAATAAAAACAAAGACATTATTAAACAAGAAGTTAGAACAGGAGCTTATTGTAATAATAAAGTAGAAATTCTTGAAGGTCTTACTCAAGGCGATTTAATTGTAAAATCCGGTCAACAAAAAATAATTTATAACAAACCGGTCTTACAATAATTGAGAAACAATATAAAGTCCTTATTTTCAATAATATGAGATGTCTAAGATATAGACAATAGGGAAGTTTATGCTCTAAATTTAAACAACGAAACAATGGAAAAGAAAAAGATAAATATCTATGAATCGGTAATGAAGCATCCGCAAATAGCTTTTTTACTGACCGGTATATTGCTCGTATTCGGAGTTTATGCGCTGATTAATATGCCGCGTCAGGAATTTCCTGAATTTACAATTCGTCAAGGATTGGTAATTGGCGTATATCCGGGTGCTACTTCATCAGAGGTGGAACAACAATTAACTAAAAAAGTAGAAAATTTCATATTTGGTTTTGATGAGGTAAATAAGGCAAAAACCTATTCTATCTCCAAAGAGGGTGTTATGATTATGTTTGTTGAACTAAATGATGATATTAAGGATTCGGATAAATTTTGGTCAAAATTAAAACACGGATTAAATGAGCTAAAAAGCAAATTACCTTCGGGAGTATTAGTTTTAAAAGGCGATAACGATTTTGGAAATACATCGGCTTTATTGATTTCACTATCGTCAAAAGATAAAAGCTATAAAGAGTTGAAATATGCTTTGGAAGATTTGGAAGCGGATATTCGTAAAATAGAATCGGTTTCAAAAATTAAGCATTACGGCTTGCAATACGAAGAATATGCCGTTCATGTACAGCAAGACAAACTTAATCAGTACAATATCAAATCATTAAGCTTGTTTACAGCTTTTCGATCTGACGGAACCGTTAGTTATGCCGGTGATTTGGATAACGGAGAATTGCTTTTGCCGGTACATCTGCCACCTCGATTTGAGAATATTGAAGATTTAAAACAGCAAATTATTTATGCAGACCCTAAAGGAGATATTATTCGTTTAAAAGATATTGCAAATATTGAACGTAAATACAAAGATTTTGACTCGTATGTTAAATATAATGGTAATAAAACGGTCATTTTATCACTTGAAATGCAAAGCGGAAATAATATAGTACATTTTGGTGATGAGGTAGATAAAGTTTTAAACAAATTTAAGGCAGAACATCCGGATATTACCGTAAGCAAGATATCTAACGCACCACAGGTAGTTGATAATGCCATAAGTCATTTTTTGAAAGAATTTGCTATTGCTATTATTGCGGTGATTATTGTAATTATGTTTTTACTTCCTTTCAGAGTTGCGGGGGTAGCTGCTATTACCATACCTATTTCTGTGTTAATGACCTTATCGGGATTATATCTTTGGGGAGTTGAGTTACATACTGTTTCATTGGCTGCATTAATTGTTACATTAGGTATGATCGTAGATAATTCTATTGTAATTATCGACAATCATATTGAAAAGCTCGATGAAGGAGAAACGCCATGGAATGCTGCATGGAAAAGTGTTTCAGAGTTATTTTTACCGGTTTTTGTGGCAACACTTGCTATTTTTTCGGCATATTTTCCAACTGCTTTATACATGCACGGAACAGTTGGCGATTTTGTCGAAACATTCCCTATAGCTATTGGTATGGCTTTATTTTCTTCTTTATTGGTTGCCGGATTTTTAGTACCCGTTATTTCGTACACTTTTATTAAGAAAGGCTTAAAAGTAAAAAAATCAAAAGAGCCGAAATTTAAATTATTGGACATTTTACAAAACATTTTTAATAAAAGTTTGGATAAAGCCTTTAATAATTCGGCACTAACTATTTGGATTGGTGTTTTATCTATTATAATAGGGATATTTTTCTTTACTCTGGTAAAACAGCAATTATTCCCAAAAGTGGAGCGCAATCAATTTGCGGTGGAGATATACTTACCCGAAGGTTATGTTCTTGACAACACGGCAAGAGTTATGGACTCCATAGAAACGGCTCTTTTGCAAGATGATAGGATAGTTAATGTTACTAGTTTTGTAGGCACAAGCTCACCACGATTTCATACGGTGTATGCACCTAATATTCCTGCAAAAAATTACGGTCAAATGATTGTGAATACGGTTTCGGACAAAGCTACTATTGAAGTGCTTGATGAGTTTAATGCTCGATATAAAGAGGCTTTTCCCGAAGCACATATAAAATGGAAACAGTTGGATATGCAATCAACTCCGCCTATTGAGATACGCATTTCAGGCGATAATATTGAAGATTTGAAAAAAGTATCCTTACAAGTACAAAATATTTTGAAAAATATTGAAGGAACCGAATGGGTACGCGATGATTGGAAAGAAAAGCGTCAGGCAATATCGGTAAAAGTAAATAAAGATAAGGCAAATCGTTTGGGTTTAAATAAAAGTATTATTGCTACAAGTATGGCAATTTATTTAAAAGGATTGCCCCTAACTACTGTTTGGGAAGGAGATTATCCTGTTAATGTGGTGCTTACAGGCGAAAAGGATGAGCGTAATAGGGTGGATGATTTGGAAAATATGTACATTACTTCACCAACAACATTTTCAACAGTGCCTTTGCGTTCTATTGCCGACTTATATCCTGAATGGCAGGAAGGGCAAATTGTTCGCCGTAACGGAGTGCGCACCGTAAGCGTAATTGCTGATGTTGGCAGAACAGTTATTGCTGCTGATGTTTTACGAAAAGCCAGACCATTAATTGATAAAATAGATTTACCGGAAGGTGTAAACCTTGTTTACGGTGGTGAATACGAACATTCTATCGAGAATTATATCCCGATGGGTTATGCACTGATAACCAGTATTGTATTGATATTCTTGATTTTGGTTTTTCAATTTAAAGAAATTAAGAAAGCTGTATTAATCATGCTCACAATGCCATTAAGTCTTTTGGGTGCTTCATTGGGGCTTTACCTAACGGGATATCCTTTCGGGATAACGGCTTTCCTTGGAGTAATCAGTCTGGCAGGTATTGTTGTAAGGAATGGTATTATACTGATTGATTATGCAGAACAATTAACAAAAACAGAAGGTTTATCAGTTACCGAAGCGGCAAAAGCTGCCGGAAAAAGACGAATGCGTCCTATTTTTCTTACTTCGGCAGCTGCTGCGGTGGGAGTTATACCTATGATTATTAGCCGTTCACCACTTTGGGGACCCCTCGGGACAGTTATTTGTTTCGGACTAATTATATCAATGGTGCTTACACTTTATGTGTTGCCGGTGTTGTATAACAAAATGTTTTTAAAATAAGTTGTTTTTGATTTTAATAAGTCCGGTTTCTGCGTTATGCTTGTTTTCAAAATGGTCGTTTACAGTAGTAAACTCACATTTTTCAAACTTCGCAAGCCTTGAACTCAAACTTTTAAAATCAAAAACACAAAAGAATAGAAATACTTAATCAAAAGTCCCGTAGGGCAGGCTCCGTATGTAGCACAGCGGAATGCGGGGTATAAAAAAACAACAATATAAAGCGATACAAGTAAAATGTTTTCAAAAAGAAAAGATATTTCATGCATCGCAATTAAATCGGTTTCAAAAAGAATTTTTAAACATTCAAGTAAAGTGAAAATGAAAAAAATAATCATAATAATAACACTCTTAATACCAAGAATAGCCTTAGCACAAGGATTAAGCATAGATTCCTGCAAGGCTTTGGCTTTGGAAAACAATAAGCAAATCATTCAGGCAAAACTGAAACTGCAAGCTGCCGAACAGGTAAAAAAAGAAGCATTTACCAATTATTTTCCAAAAGTTAGTGCACAGGGATTTGTAATGCGTGTTAGTGATTACATGATAAAAGAAGAAATTCCTGAGATGAACTTGCCTGTATATGACGGAAATCCGGTAAATCTTCTGCAGCCAACACAGTTTGCTTATTTTCCCGGAATGCAAATAGAAACTTATGATTATACAAATTTGGCTGCAATTACGGCAATACAGCCTGTTTTTTCAGGAGGAAGAATAATTAACGGAAATAAATTGGCAAAAATTGGTGTCGAAGTAAGTGAAGATATACTTGAAAACCAAAAAGAAGAGGTATTGCTGAAAACCGAAAATTATTATTGGAAAATAGTAACACTGCAAGAAAAGCAAAAAACATTAGATGCTTATCTTCGATTGCTTGAAAATTTGAATAAAGATGTAAATGCTGCTTACAAAGCCGGAATTGTTCAAAAAAGTGATTTGCTGAAAGTTCAGCTAAAGCTGAATGATGTTGAAGTGAAAAAATATCAGCTTAAAAATGGTCTTGAAATATTAAAAATGGCATTTTGCCAACATTTGGGAATTGAATATACGGATGGTTTTCAGCTAAGCGACAGTTTATCAATTAACGAAACGCCGGAAAGTGTGTATGTAAATCATCAACAAGCACTTTATAACCGCAATGAATATTCAATGCTGCAAAAATCACTTGAAGCAGAAAAGTTACGCAAAAAAATGATTATAGGTGAAAATTTGCCACAAATCTCCATTGGTGCACAAGCCTTATATCTGGATGCTTTTGACCGGCAAGATTCATACGGAATTGCATTTGCAACGGTTTCTATTCCTATTTCCGGTTGGTGGGGTGCTTCACATAAAATATCGGAGCACAAAATTAAGGAGGAAATTGCACAAACTGAGCTTAATGAAAAATCAGAATTAATGATTTTGCAAATGGAAAAAAGCTACAAAGACTTGAGTGAAAGTTATCGACAAATTAAAATAGTTGAAATATCGCTTGAACAAGCACGCGAACATTTAAAAATTGTTACTGATAATTTTAAAGCCGGTGTGGTAAATACTTCAGATATGCTCGAAGCTCAGGCTATATTTCAAGAGCAAAAGAATAAACTTCTGGAAGCAAAAAGCAATTATAAAATGAAAGTATTAATGTATAAAAAATCGGTAGCTAATTTTTAAAACAACTTACTGATTAATAATTAAATAATTTTATTAACAATTAAAAATTTAAAA
>JALWNR010000621.1 GCA_027083715.1 Bacteroidales bacterium | reverse complement strand
ATATAAATCTAAGATTTCATCTTTTGATAAAGCTCTATCATATACTCTAAACTCATCTAATGCACCATTAAATTTTGCATTACCATCATTTGGAACATCATCACCTAAGCCCATAAATGTAGCATTTTGTAAAAGTTCAAAAGTAATTGTTTTTTCAGTATCTAAAACTCCATTAATATATATTTGATATTTATTATTCTTTTTTCTAAATACTATATGATACCATTTATTAAACTCTAAAGTAGAGTCAGAAAGTATATCTTCTCCATCATCTTCATCTCGTCGCACGAAACCAGAAATTTTATTGTTGTTATCAAAATACATACCAAATCTTGACAATGAATTACTCTCTCTTGTATTTTCAAATATTGCATTATCTCTATGGTCAATGTATTCTGATACATATCCATCTACTCTTAGCCAATAGGCTATAGTAAACTCTTTTGTAAAAAAGAGAGGAGGAGTTCTTACTAATGTTGTTTTGCCATCAAATTTAATTGCTTTGCCTATTTTACCATTAATATAAGTAATATTTCCCTCTTCTATACCATTATGACCATTTCCACTGCTATCTTTGGTATTATCTTCAAATTTCCAATAAGAAAGCAATCCTTTTTCTAATTCTATTTTTTTATCTAATGAAATGCCATCTCCTTTTAATGTTATACCATTTAGATATTGATGATGAGAGGATAAAGACCAACCATCTGCAATTTCTTGTTTATTTATGGTATTGTTAAGTGTTATTACTTCCACTTTCCACTTAATAATAGGATTAGCTTCTACATCAGTAAAATCATTGCTATACATACCAAACGATTTTCTAGCATAAGGAGGTTTGAGATAGTAGGCTTTATATTTATAGCCTACACTTACTTTGCCTCTGACTGAACCTTCAACTTTTTTACCATCACTATCCAATCCATCCCATACAAACTCTACACTCTGATTTGCTTTTGCTGGTAGCTTTTTGGTTATGGTGCGACCTGCAACCTCTAATTTTGCAATTATTTCAATTAAAGCAGATGGAATCTCATTGCCACTTACTTTGGTAGTTACTACATGCTTATACCCTTTTGCTCTATTAGAAGCATAGTGAAGTGTTATATCGGTTCCTGCTATTTTTATATCTTCGTGATAGACTTGATTTTGAGTATCTACATACGAATCTGTTATTGAACATTTAGCATATTTTTCTTCTACCTTTGTATCTGCTTTTACTTCTCTTTTATCTTCGATTTTTCTATCGTTTTCATTAAGCTTCTCTTTGGAGCCATAGTTTAAGTCCCAAGTGCTAAAGTGTGGAACTTCTGCCCTCCAATAGGTTTTACCTGCACTATATTTGTCACTATCTTTAATCCCTGTTACCTCATCAGTTGTATCACCATCTCCATTAAGGTCATCGGCTATATCATCTCCATTGCTATCGAGTCCATCAATTTTACCGTCACCATCACTATCGAGCAGTTTCACAACAACGCCATTGTCATACGCTTCCCATTTTCCTTTTTTCTCATCATAGTAACCCACAGGAACAGCTTCGCCAACTTCAAAACCCAAAAAGTTATCCAAATAAATCACAACAGGTTTATCAAACTCAACTTCACTACCTGATTCAACCCCATCAATGGTTAATGCACTACAGTAAGTAAACGCCGTTCCTTCAGGCAATTTTGCAGGCATCCTTTCAGGTTTATCAAACTCTGTAGCTCTTACTTTTATATCGGTAAGCTCTTTGGTTGTTCCATCTCTTCTTGTTACTGTGGCTTTACTTACGCCATTGAACACTAAGGTGGTCTCTCGCTCTCCTCTTTCATCAACTATCTTTGAAGAGGTGTGAATTTGTGGTGTAGATTTTGTTAGATTGACTTCGGTTACTTTTGTATCTAATTGACTCATTGCCACATCATCAATATTTGCCCAATCTTGTGTAGGCACATCTATTTCTCTATGGAGAGGCAGGTACCCATCTTTTTGATAGCTAACTGTAAAAGTTGTTCCACCTTCAACAGGGATAGAAAATTTACCATTCTCATCTGTTTTTACAGAGCCGTATTCATTGTGGTTTAGAATGTGTATATGAACATTAGGTATTGGTTGGTCTGTTTTATTGTAAACAGTTCCTGTTATTATTGCAAATTTGTCTGGGTCATATTCGCTTAACGAAGAGTCACTTGGAATAAGATGTTTATATTGATAATAGAGGCTATTTTTAATGATTTTTGTCTCATCTATTTTCTCTTTTATCGTTACTGTTACGCTATTTGATTCTATTCCATCAAGAATAGCTTTGAATGTTGTTGTTCCTCTTTTTAGTGGAGTTATAGTGTTTGAATCTATAGATATTATGCTTTTATCAGCTATATTATATGTCACCTCTGAACTAATATCGCGAGAAGTATTGTTGCTGTATCTTCCTAATACCTTAAACTCTTTTTTTCCATCTTCACGAATAACAATATTTTCATCTGGTATATAAATTGATTCGAGCTTAGTGATAGATGTCTCTTGAGTTTTATTTTCATCATCTTTATCACTTATTACATCAATTTTAATAGGAGAAGAGCAAATTTGAATATTATCTACTACCTTAAAATTACTTTTCCAAAGTTTTTTTGCACAAATACCTATAAAATAGGTTCCTTTTTCTTTAGGAGCAGTAACTTTTACATAATGTTTCCCTATAAAAATATGATTTTTAAAATCATGTTCATCGATACCATACAAAAACCCCATATTTAAC
>JALWNR010000620.1 GCA_027083715.1 Bacteroidales bacterium | reverse complement strand
TTGAATAGTAGTATTCTTTTTTAATGTCATGTTTATCTTTTAATAAATGATATTCCTTTTCCCACTCTTTTAATATTAAAATCAACTCTTCAACACTTTCTTTTATCGTTTGATATGAATTTGTTAAGTCTGTATTGATATCATTTATTACTGCTCGTTCAATATTCGGATATTTTTGTAAAATCCAAAATAATACAGCACCACCGCCAACAAATGGTTCAATGTATGTAAATCGCGTTTGTTTAATGTAGTCGGGGATAGCATTATCAATTTCACTTAATAATTGTGCTTTCCCACCAGCCCATTTTACAAAAGGCTTTGCTATTTTATTTATTCTATTCATTACTTCCATTTTCGTTTCTTTCTATTGCCCCTAACACATCTATACCCCAACTCCTTTAAAAATAATTCACCCTCACCTCGGCTCCGCTATCCAGTGCTGCAATTTCTGAAAGCAAATTATTGGCAAGGCTGCTGGCACCAATTCTAAATAGCTGATTATTCAGCCAATAATTGCCTAAAATATCGGCAACAATTGCATAATATTCAATGGCTTGTTTGCCTGTTGAGATGCCTCCGGCAGGTTTCAATCCAATTTTTTTATTGTTTACACGATGAAATTCTTTAATAGCTTCTGTCATCACATAAACGGCTTCCAGAGTAGCTGCAGGTTGCATTTTTCCTGTAGATGTTTTTATAAAATCGGCTCCGGCTTCCATAGCAATAATTGAAGCATCCCAGATTTTTTGAGGGTCTTCCAAAATACCGCTTTCCAAAATCACTTTCAGATGAGCATCTTCCAAAACATTTTTAATTTCTTTAATTTCTTCAAAAACCGTTTCATAATCACCGCTCAGAAATTTGCCTATTGATATTACAATGTCAATTTCGTTGGCTCCGCTTAAAACTGCTGCCTGGCTTTCTACCAGCTTTACATCCAAAAAAGTCTGCGATGAAGGAAAACCCGCAGCTACCGAAGCAAGACCAATTTCTGTTTTTAAATTTTCTTTAACTGTTTCAACCAGTGAAGGGTAAACACAAATGGCAGCAACATTTGGCATATCAGTAAAAACCGAGGGAAATTTATTTACTTTCTCAGTCATCGCTTTTATTTTTGTTACTGTATCTGTTGAGTTTAAGCTGGTTAAATCAATTAAACTGAAAATTTTCTTTAAGGTTTCCGAAGTATAAAACTTACTGCTGTTTGCTTTAATTTTTGCAATTTCAATATCTATTTTTCCAAAGTCAGGAGCTGTGTATTTTTTTAAAATATCCATATTAATCTGTTTTTTGTTAGGATGCAAATTTAAAGATTATTCTTGAATTTTCATCAGAAGCTAAGTGTTAAACCAATTTATCATTATTCTTGTGCCGGTCAAAATCTCTGATTGTTTTTTTGTTCAAATTTTTTTGTAAAGCATCGGTTAAATCTACTCCTGTTTGGTTAGCAATACATATTAAAACAAAAAGTACATCAGCTAATTCATCTGCCAAGTCGTAATCTTTATCGCTTTCTTTGAATGATTGTTCACCATATTTTCGTGCAATAATTCGTGCAACTTCTCCGACTTCTTCAGTTAATATTGCCATATTGGTAAGTTCGCTGAAATATCGTACACCGATTTTTTTTATCCACTCATCAATAATGTTTTGGGCTTCACTTAAATGCATTATGTTTGTTTTTATTGAAAAATTATTAAAAAATAGGATAAATTTGGGATAATGATTATTTATTTAAAAATTGAATTAAAAAAATAATGTAAATTTGCCAAAATTTTAATTATCAAGATTATGCTGGAAAATATTTTAACTTTACTAATGTTAGTTTTACTACAAATTGTTTTGAGTATTGATAACTTACTCTATATTTCTATCGAGTCGAAAAATGCACCTGCTAATAAACAAACTTTTGTGAGGCACTGGGGAATAGGAATTGCTATAGTTTTTCGTATCGCATTACTCTTTATTTTAGTAAAAGTAATCAGTTATTTTCAAGACCCTTTTTTAAATCTTGATAATCAAATTATCAGTGGTTCGTTTAATATTCACGGATTGATAGTTTTCTTTGGTGGTGGTTTTATTGTATATACTGCAATAAAAGAGATCTGGCATATGATTTCATTAGAGGAATATCATCATATAAGTAAAACAAACACTAATTCTGTAGGAAAAATTATTACAATGATTGTAGTAATGAATTTGGTTTTTTCTTTTGACTCTATTTTAAGTGCTTTAGCACTTACCAAAGTTTTATGGGTAATGATTGTGGCTATTGTGATTAGTGGAACGATTATGATTTGGCTGGCAGACTGGGTTTCGGAATTTTTGAAAAAAAATAGAGTGTATGAAGTGCTGGGTTTGTTTATTCTATTTTTAGTGGGTATAATGCTTTTGTCTGAAGCTGGAGATTTGGCTCATTTACAACTCTTTGGAAATGAAATAACGGCAATGAATAAAACAACGTTCTATTTTATTTTGGTAATCCTTATTTTAATAGATGTTGTTCAAAGCAAGTATCAGCAAAAATTAGCAAAAATCAAACAAATTAAAATTCAAGCTCAGACAAATAAGAAATAGGTTTATTTTATAACTTTTTTAGCTATACCGATACGCTTTATAATAATTGTATTACTTCGCAAGCTCTTAATACAAAACTAAAAGTCTATCGGCATAACTTGTCCCGAAAATCGGGATACTTTTACAAAATATTTAAGCAGTTTGGCATAACTATCTGAACTGTTATGG
>JALWNR010000619.1 GCA_027083715.1 Bacteroidales bacterium | reverse complement strand
AAATAATCATCTGAAAATTTAATATTTTCTTTGATGTCCGATTTTAAGTTAGTAAGAATTTTACGGTATTCTTTATTTATTTCATAGTCTAACTTAAATACTTTTGAGGCTTTAACCGAATTACTTTCTTCAAAAGATTCGATAAGAATCTCTGCCATTTCAGATACTTTTTTTGCAAGACCAACTACATTATATTGCTCGATTAAACTGCTTTGTATGGGATTTTCAAGCCTGCTTTCGGCAAGTTGGGCAATATTCTTGGCATGGTCGCCAATACGTTCAAGGTCGGAAACCGATTTCAGAATTGCCGTAACAAGCCTTAATTCAGTAGCAACAGGTTGAAAAAGTGCCAGAATATTTTCACAATTTTTTTCCACAGTCAGTTCGCCCGAATCGACTCTTTTCTCATTTCTTAACACTTCATGAATCAGTTCGATGTTATTTTCTTTAAGTATCAAAATTGATTTTTCAAACTGAGACTGAACTAATTCTACGTATTCGACAAAAATTTCTTTCAAATACTCAATTTCATAGGCCATATTGTTCATAACAAAATATTTTTATCCGAAATGTCCACTGATATAGTTTTCGGTTTGTTTGTTTTTTGGGTTTGTAAATATCTTTTTGGTATCATTGTATTCCACAATTTTTCCCAACCAGAAAAATGCTGTTTTATCGCTAATTCGAGCAGCTTGTTGCATATTATGAGTAACAATAACTATTGAGTAATTATTTCTTAATTCAAATAATAATTCTTCAATCCTTCCGGTTGAAATAGGATCAAGTGCTGATGTGGGTTCATCCATCAAAACCACCGAAGGCTCAACGGCAAGCGTTCTTGCAATACACAGCCTTTGCTGTTGTCCACCGGATAAACCATAAGCATTTTTTTTCATTTTATCTTTTACTTCACCCCATAAAGCTACCTGTTTTAAGGATTCCTCTATCCGGTGCTCTATGAATGATTTATCATTAATGCCTTGGATTTTTAATCCGAATGCTACATTTTCGTAGATTGATTTAGGAAAAGGATTTGGTTTTTGAAAAACCATACCTACATTCTTTCTTAAAGTTTCCGTATCTATATTTTTTGCATAAATATCCGTATCATCTACCAATACTTTTCCTTCTGTTTTAAAACCGTCAATGTAATCATTCATCCTGTTAAATACTCTCAGTAAAGTGGATTTTCCGCATCCCGAAGGACCGATAAATGCTGTTACTGCCAATTTCGGAATTT
The DNA here is from genome assembly GCA_027083715.1 of Bacteroidales bacterium. Classification (GTDB taxonomy): domain Bacteria; phylum Bacteroidota; class Bacteroidia; order Bacteroidales; family NBLH01; genus NBLH01. The sequence goes on along the minus strand of JALWNR010000619.1, from coordinate 10,332 downwards.
GAATATTTATATCAAACAGTGCCTGTGTTTCTGAATAATAGGCATTTAAACTTTCTGTACTAATAATGAAATTACTTTTTACAGATTTTTCTACACTTGTTTTATTCTTCTTCTTCTTCTTCTTCTTTTTGGATAAAATCTCAGTCATATTCTTTTTTAACTAAATTTCTTTTGATTTTTATTTCTTAAATAAACGGCTAATGCGTTCATCGAGAAAGTTATTACCAATAAAACGATAATTCCTGCCGCAGCATTGATTACAAAGCCGTGTTGTGGTCTGGATATCCAATTAAAAATCTGTATTGGTAATACAGAATATTGATCTATTGGTGATTTTGGAACAAAGGGCACATAAGCCATGGCACCTACTACAATAAGCGGCGCAGCTTCGCCCACAGCACGTGATAGAGCAAGAATAATACCGGTCATTATTCCGCCAAAAGCAGCAGGCAGGGTTTGATGCCTGATGGTTTGCCATTTGGTGGCACCCAGGGCATAAGCTGCATCTTTTATTGATGAAGGAACCGCCCGAATTGCTTCTCTTGCTGCAACGATAATAATAGGTAAAATAAGTAATGATAAAGTAAAAGCACCGGCTAACAAACTTCCATTTAAGCCCGGAAACATCGAAAAAATTTGCAAACCCAGTAATCCGTAAATAATTGAAGGAACACCGGCTAAATTTGAAATATTTATTTCCAAAAATTTTGAAAATTTCCCTTCAGGGATGTATTCTTCCAAGTATATTGCTGCAGCAATACCCAAAGGTACCGAGAAGATAATGGATAATGCCAAAATCCAAAGCGAACCAGCCAAAGCTGTATAAATACCGGCTCTTTCCGGAATTCGTGATGGTAGAGCGGTGATAAAATCAAAATTTAAGCGTCCTAAACCCTGGTATAAAATAAAACCGATAAAGACTGCCAATAACAACAAGCCAAAAAATGTGCTAATGATACCCAAGATTTGGAACAATTTATCTATTATTTTATTTTTCTTCGTACTAATCATATTTTTCTCTAAATTTATTTCTTAGCCAAAAACTGATATTATTTAGAATTAAGGTAAAGATAAACAATGTAATTCCTGCTGCGAAAATTGTCGTATATTCCAATGATTCGCGCGGAACATCACCAAGACTTACCTGAACAATATAGGCTGTAATGGTTTCGACCGGCACCAAGGGGTTTAGTGTTAGCCGAGGTTGCTGTCCGGCAGCAATGGCAACAATCATGGTTTCGCCAATGGCTCTTGATATTGCTAAGATAACCGCAACAATAACCCCCGAACTTGCAGCAGGAAGTGTTACCTTAAAAACTGTTTGAAATTTGGTGGCACCCATTCCATAAGATGCTTCGCGAAGGCTTTTGGGTACGGCAAAAAGTGCATCTTCGCTCAAGGAAGAAACATAAGGTATAATCATAATACCCATAACTATTCCGGCAGAAAGAGAACTGAAGCCGGCTAATCCGGGAATAAATTGCTGCAAAAAAGGCGTTACAATCACTAAGGCAAAAAAACCGTAAATAACTGTAGGTACAGCTGCCAGTAATTCTAATAATGGTTTAATAGTTTTTCTGAATTTATTACCGGAATATTCGTTAAGATAAATAGCAATAACCAAACCAACGGGTAGGGCAATTAAAGTGGCAACCATTGAGGTCAGAAATGTACCGCTGAGCAAAGGGAGAATACCAAAATGTTTATCATCAAACAAAGGCGTCCACTCGGTATCCGTAAAAAAATCAATGATTGAAATTTCGGAGAAAAATTTTACCGTTTCGAATAGTAAAATAGCTATTATGAGCAAGGTGGTTAAAATGGTAAATAATGCACTGCTCAATAGTAATTTTTCAATTATTTTTTCAGAGCTTTTCTTCAATTTTCTTAATTTTTAAAAAAGAGCAAAAATCACGAGACTTTGCCCGTGATTTTTAATATTTCCGGGATTATTAAAATTATTTTCCCGATTTTTTATGTGTTTTTAAAAAATCTGAGAATTTTTTTTTAGAAGCCGCATATTTTTCATCTTGTAAAGGAATATATCCAACTTCGGCGGATAATTGTTTTGCATTTTCAAGATAAAATTCTACAAATTTAACCACTTCGGGCTTTTCGGCTGCATTGGTATTTACATAAATAAAAATGGGGCGTGAAAGCGGAGTATATTCGCCTGAAAGGACTGTTTTTGCCGAAGGGCTTACAGCACCATTACCCGCATCAATTGGGACAAGTTTCAAAATTGATTTATTTTCTTCGTAATAAGCAAGTCCGAAAAATCCAAGAGCGTATTTATCGTTTTTGATGCCCTGAACTAATACGTTATCGTCTTCGCTTGCCGTATAATCACCACGGCTTGAACTACTCTTGCCTACAATTGCATGGGTAAAATAATCATAAGTACCTGATGCAGTCCCGGGTCCAAAAAGGTGAATTTCTTTATTCGGCCATTCCGGTCTGATTTGATTCCATTTTAAAATACTGTCTTGTGCTTCGGGGCTCCATAAAAGTTTTAATTCTTCAACGGTAAAATGGTCAACCCAATCGTTTTCAGGATTTACAACAACTGCCATACCATCGTAAGCCACGGGTAGCTCTATGTAATGGATATTATTTTTTTCACAAACTTCTTTTTCTGAGTCTTTAATGGTTCGCGAAGCATCTGAAATATCCGTTTCACCTCTTCCAAACTTTTTGAATCCGCCGCCTGTACCAGAAATACCAATTGTTACATGTACCTCAGGTTGAATATTTCTAAATTCTTCGGCAACAGCTTCTGTAATCGGGTAAACCGTACTTGAACCGTCAATTTTTATATTCCCGCTTAATTTTCCGGTATTTTCATTGCTGTTTCCGTTATTGCAAGCATAAATTCCTGCAAGCAGTGCTAATGTTAATAAATAGATAATCTTTTTCATGTGTTACTTTTTTACTGTTTTTAATTGTCACATGGAACCGCATGATGTAAAATAATCATTTCTGTATGAGTTTAATAATTATTTTAATCAAGCTTGTTTCATTTTTTAAACTTATTTAATAATTATGGTGCAAACATACAACGCTGAAAACTATTTTGCGTTAAAGCTAAGTTAATAGTATGTTAAATAATTATTAAATCAGAAAAAAACATCTATTTATCCGCAATGAGGTGTGTTGTTATACAGCTAATTAGTGGGCTTTGAAGTGACAGCAATTATACGTTCAATGCAGTCATTAAATTGTAGTCCTGTATAAAACCAACCTTTTTTGACTAAATTCAGATAATTTCGTTGTATTTTATATGTATGAATTTATTCTACCTAATGACCCTTCCGCTTGTAGAAGGACAAGTTAATGCCTATGATTCCGATTACCGGTTGTTGAAGTAAAAAATAGCATTACTATTAGTCTGGTCATGCTATTTCGATGCCTGTGGAATGTGTAGGCTAACAACCAAAATCATCAGCAAATAGTTCAATGACTTCAATTTCTTTATCGTAAATATGTAATTTGTCGCGGATTATTTGTTCGCGCCAGGCCCAGTATGCATCCATGCCGCCTTCTAATACATAAACGGATATATTTTTATTTACCAAAAATTCTGCAAGTTTGGTACTTCTTTTACCTGATTTTGAAATGAGTATGATTGATTTATTTTTGGGCAACAAATCAATATCCTGATATATTAGTGAATCTTGCAAGTGCCGATATCCTTTAATCATTTTACAGGAACGTATATTCGGGTTGGGTTTGCGAACATCTATAACAAAAGCAGTTGTGTCATATTTCAGCATTTTTAATAATTGTTCGGGGCTGATTTTTATAATCGTTGCCAATTTCTGTTTTTGCAGGCTTGTTTGCTCATTGTTACTTACATTAGTATTCTCTTTTCCACATGCGAATATAACAACTGATAAAATAAATACGGATATGATTAATTTAAAAGTCTTCATATTTAACTAATTATATGTTTAAAATTGAAAGAAACCCGGAAGTTGAAGAAAACTTCCGGGAATAAATCTAATAATTAACCATTTTATTATGAAAGTTTTTTGATGGTTACTTTTGTATTATAATACGAAGCACTACCACCAATTGGATCGGTCAAACACATGTTTTTCAGTGATTTATCTATTGTCATTACCGGATTAGGACAAGCCGAATCTTTTCTTCTATCATCTCCTTTAATGGTCAGACCATCAATTTCAACATCGTTTGCACCATAAGCCCAGTGTCCAAAATGCCAAGACATGGTAACAACTCCCGGACGGATACCTTGTATCACCCTGACTCTGGATTTGACTTGTATTTTTGTTCCGTTTTTCAAGTCAATTTCCCCCTTAGGGTTCGATTCGGACAATACAGTTACCCAGTCGTTGTCTTTCAATCCTCTTTTGTCTGCATCAATTTTGTTCATGTACAAAACATTTTCCGGATTTAAGGACTGTTGCGTCCAGTAGTTACCAATTGTACGGGATTGACCGCCAAATACCTCCTTAAAGGTGCTCATTTGTAATTCGTCCCCATTTAATTTCTCAAAGCCGGTTGTTTTGCCGTCCATCTGTTTTATAACTTCATAAGCTGCAATACCGTTAAAATTATTTCCGGTAATGGAGTTTTTACTTTGAGCTACATTTTCGACAAAGAATTTCATGAAACCTTTGTATTGCGCTTTATTGTACGGCGCACTTTTGTAGGCATCTTTATAATCCTGATATCTTCCGCCTCTGTTTAGCACATAAACAACTCTTCGCCACAGTTTATCATCACCGCCAATCGCTTTTTTATATCTTTCCACACTAAAATATTCTTTCGGGAAATGTCTTCTGGCTTCAACAAATAATTTAATTTCATCATCTGTGGCTTCGGGTAAATCATCCCCTTCCTGAGCCAAATTAGCTACTAATTTTAAATACCAATCTTCCGGACGGGTTAATGGTAATCCATTATCAAAAGCATTTTTACCAAATCCGGAAAGCCCTAATTTGTCAGCAATAGCAATATAAACAGCTTCAAGATTTACGGGCATTTTCTCTCCATTAACATCTACCATTTCTGTAATAGAAGGAACAATGGGTTGCCTTACTTTACTTGCTTTATGCGCCACATCCGGTGTTGTATGCGGTGTTCCCCATCTTTCCATATAAGTAGTATCAGGGAAAATATAATCGGCAAACATGGAAGATTCACCAATAACGATGTCGCTGGCAATAAATAATGGCAGCTTTTTAGGATCACTGACATACTCAATAGAGACATTTCCACCCGGCATGGATAATAAAGGAGTTCCTTTATGTAAGAATAAAAAGTCTATACCATAAGGATATTCATCCTGACCGGAAGCTAAAATCTCCTGATAAATATTACCGGTGTGCGGATACCAATTGCGTTTAGCCGGATATCCGTTTTCTCTGAATAATGAAAAATCTTCATATCTGGATTTTTCTCTGGTTACCGGAGGTCCGAAGTTGGCTAATTTACCGGGATGATTTGCTTTTTTTAAGTTATAAACACCTCCGTGTTTGCTACCATCTTCGTGCCAGTGTCCGCCACCTATCTGCATTCCGCCAAGCCAATCGGTATTACCAATCAACATGTTTAAGTAGATTAATGATACCGCCGCATAATATCCATTGGTATGCTGAACCGGTCCGCGGTAAAATTCTACACCTGCTTTTTTTCCGTGTGATGTAAATTCTTTGGCGATTTCTATCATTTGTTTAACCGGTGTACCGCAAACTTCTGCCCAAGCATTTAATGGTTTCGACATGGCTTCATCAACAATCAATTGGAAAGAAGATTTTACTTTAATACCTTTAATGCTTGTATCGGTAATTAAATCACCGTAAACTTCTTTTTCACCATGAATATCCACTTTAACAGGTTTACCGTTTACCATAGTAACAAATTCAGTATCTTTTCCAATGCCAATTTCACTTGCCCGCAAGAACTTAACCGGCTTTCCATCTTCAATTTTTACTAATAAAGTGGCATCGGTCATTGTTGTTTCGCCTGAAGCTTTTGCAGCAGCCATGGTAGCACAACTTAGTGCTTTTTTATCAAATCGTTCGTTTTCAATAATCCAACGAATCATCCCCCAAGCAAAAGCAGCATCCGTACCCGGTTTTACAGGAACCCACCAATCTGCTTTAGCTGCAGTTTGCGACATGCGCGGATCAACAACTGCCATTTTAAAATTACGATCAACCAGGGCATCGGTAACTTTTTGCGACATAGATGTTTTACCAAAGTTTGCTTCGAAAGCGCCGGTTCCGAAGAAAATTACAAATTCGCTGTGCAAGAAGTCTGGTTTCATGTGGTGTTTACCACCTGTCCATTTTCCTTTACCATCTGTAACCACCCATTTATTGGAAGCTTCGTTATAACCTATGTGGTGTGATTGTTCACAAATAGATGTATGTTCAAAAAAATTATTTGAGCCCATTGCACCATGGGTAAATCGCTTACCAAGTTCTTTACGTCCATGTTCAATACGCCCACACATCATCACAAATTTATTGTTTTTCGGTCCTAAATCCGGATGTTCGGGATCAATGAGTTTATCCAAATGATTGGCATATTTGCTTTTAAATTCATCTAAGCTTATCTTTCCTTTTCCATAGGCTTTTGCATCGGCAGCCATTTTTTTGGCTAAATCAGCATCTTTAAGAACGATTATGTCTTTTAACCCTTTTACTTTACCTTCTCCAAAAAGGTTGCCACCGTTTACAATTTCATCAATTGCTTTGTGAAAATCTATGGTTTCCCACTTGTTTTCACCGCGTTTTCCTTTACGTTTCAACACTTTTTTTATCCGGTAAGGGTCGTATAAAGTTTGAATACCGGCTTGCCCTTTCGGACAAATTTTTCCATCGACTAATGCAGCATCTTTAGGGCTGGTTTTATAGTCAATATGCGGAAGCATGGTTTGAGGTCCGTAAGGGTTTCCATCGATTTTACCCAGTAAACCATTATATACTTTACCTTTAATACTACAGGCATTATGGCATTGCAGACATGCTGAAAAAATTTGGTTTTCAGGTTTTTGTATCTCGTACTGGAATTTTTTCTTTTCCTCCTCACTCATAGCAAAAGCTCCGACACCCGTAATGCTACCTCCGGCAACGGCACCTAATATAGCAGAACTTTTTAAAAAGCTACGTCTTGAAAATTTATTTTTTGTTATATCACTCATATCAGTAATTTTTAAGTTTATAAAGCTTTATTTTCAGTATCTTCGGTTAGTTTAAATATCTTATTGCCAATAAAAAACAATCCGATACCTAAAGCAAAAATGAATAATGCAACCAACCATTCCATTAAACTTGGGAAATAATGGAATGATAATCTTGGATGAATGTATGCTAAAGCTTCGCCGGGAACCCTAGGGTTAATAAGTCCGGGTATTACAATGTTGAGACGTACACCAAGGAAAGTAAGAGCTACTAAAAGAGAAGCCCAGCCAATGGCAATGGGTTTTTTTCCTTTAGTTGCCAGTAACCAAACAGGAATTATTACCCCTAATAACAGATGGAAAATCCAGAACACATACCAATAATCTCCAAATAACATAGCTCTGTAACCGGCTGTGTGTGCAGGAGTTCCCATCCATAATGCGATTGAAAGCTCTGCCCATTCCAATAAGAGGTCGAACAAGACGGATACTAGAACAATTTTTGCCAAAATCTGAATCATCTGATTAAAGTATTCACTATCTTTATTTTTCCAAAAGAAAGCAAAAATAGCGGTAAAAAGTGCGCTACCCGATGCCACAGCACCTACTAAAAAGAATATAGGGGTTAATGCACTATGCCACATAGGGTTTGCTGAGACAACTCCAAACAAGGCACCCACACCACCATGAAAGGCAATTGCCAAAGGAATACCAATAGATGCAAGTATTTTCAACCTTTTTTTCAAGCGGTTCAGTTCCTCGCCCGAATATTTTCCCGAATCAATTCTGAAAGCATATAAGGTTTCAAAAATCAAGAGGATAAAGTAAGCTGAATAAAGCCAAATCATCCATGCCATCATAGATGACGGAAGATTAGGGCGGGTGATTACCTCGTAAGCCCTCCACATGTGTCCTAAATCAAACCATATAGAAAGAAGTGCACAAATAAGTGTAACCAGAGCGGTAATCAAAGCGAGTTTCCCTACTTTTTCAAATATTTTTATGTTAAAAACATAAACCAGAGAAGAAAGTAAGAAAGCACCCGCTGAAAGTCCTATAAAATATATATACATCGCTACCCACAGCCCCCATACAACTCTACTCCCGTAGGCTGCCGGTTCGTGTCCGTACATCAAGCGCATCCCTACGCCAATGATGCCTAAAATAAAGGCTACTGCCCATAAAATATAAAATATCTTTTTCATTTGTTCATTTTTTAAATTTTCATATAGTTAGCTGATAATTAGGTTATGTAGAAAACTTTTGGTTCGGTTCCGAATTCTTCTTTAAGAACAGAAACATTTAGTTTACTAACTACTTTTGCAATCACGCTATCCGGATCGTTTAAATCACCAAAATAGTTTGCACCTCCAATACAAGTAGTAACACATTCCGGTAAAAGTCCTTCTTCAAGCCTGTGTGCACAGAAGGTACATTTACGTACATTACCAATAGGTGAGTCATGTTTGTTTTCACGTGTCCATTCTTTTTCGTATTCAAAAGAAGGACGTTCATCATAAGCAGCCACTGCCGGTAAACCATCGGAATAATGTTCACCGAAATCGAACATACGGTGTTCATACGGGCAAGCAGTCATACAATACCTACAACCAATACAGGCTTCGTAATCAACCACCACAATACCGTCTTCCCGTTTAAAGGTAGCGCCAACCGGACAAACATCGGTACAAGGCGGGTTTTCACAATGCATGCAGGGTTTGGGTGTATTTCTTTTGGAAACATTGGGATAAGTTCCGATTTCATCTTTTATTACCGGACGATATACAATGCCGGGGGGCAAAGCATTTTCCGAAATACAAGCAACAGTACATGCGTTACATCCCACGCATTTGCGCAAGTCAATTGCCATTGCCCATTTGCGTTCTTTTGCCGGTTTTTTCATGGCGCGGCGTACATCATCCTGCATTCTTAATTTAATATTGGTATAATCGCCGCCCAAAAAGTCTTCAATTCGTCCTTCGAAATTTTTTATTTCGGTAACATTGCTGCTAAGGGCAGTATTTGCTGCCTTAGAAAGTACAGGGCTTAAAATTGCCCCTCCGAGTGCTGCTGTTCCCAGCATAGAGAGGAAATTACGCCTGTTCTCTTTTTTATTTTTTCCCATATCTGTATTTTTTATGAATAAAACATTTCAGAAAATTAGCTTATTAAACTACTTAAATTTAAACCAGAAAGTTATCCTTCCTACTACATCAGAGCCGTTTTCAATAGTTCCATTATTTAAGAATTTATAATTTGTAAACCATACGTTAGGCATAATATGAACACCTTTGGTTGGTTGATAATCAAGACCAATAACGGCAAATTTTAAATATTTATCCAGATCGGCAGCATTTTTAAATAAATCCAATTTTGAATATCCGTAGAGTTTTTTATCAACCAGCGTTCCTCTTAACATAACTGTTGTACCATTAAATTCCAGATCGGCAGCATCGGCTTGTTTTTGTCTGATAATAAAAGGTTCTACACCAAAAGTAACTTTATCGTTTTGAAAACCAACAAAACCTTTAATGGTATATTTATCTTCGGACAATTCTTGCGGGAGGTAATCAGCATAAAGTTCAAGTAATAATCTTTTGTTAAAAAGTTTAGCATTTACCGAACCATAAAACTTTTTGTAAATATCGAACTCCGGTTTTTGTGCTGCACCGTTACCAATCATTAAATTATAACGAACGGTTCCATCACTATTTAATCTACCGGAAAGAGAAACACCCAAATCGTTTGAAAGACCTTGTTTCCAATAATCTAATATTGTTTTTTCAACACTACGGTATCCCCAAATTTTCTCGGTAAATCTTGACCATGTTGGTGTTGATTGGGCACCTATCATTAAATCAGAACCTTTGAAAATATCTTTCCATTTAACATAGGCGTATTTAATATTTACACTTCTTTTTCCGTTTGTCAAGAGATTTCCGTCGTTACCTTCGAACATTAATTTGGCACTAAATTTTTCGGTGAAAGAATGTTCGTATCCGAGATAAAATCTTCTAATAGTAAACCCATTATCTCCTTTTTCATTTTTTTTGAACTCACCGCCTCCATTTTCCAGCGAATCTCCTTTAAACATATAAAAATAATCACCGAAAACTTCTCCAAAAACTTTTCCTTGAGGTTTAAACTCTTCTTTTTGCTCTTCTTGCGCAAAGGCAGAC